>CAIVPV010000269.1 GCA_903907915.1 uncultured Cytophagaceae bacterium | reverse complement strand
GGAGGGAAAGTGCAAGTGAAAAGTAAATTAGGAGAAGGAAGTACATTTGAAATCTATTTACCCTATGTCAAAAACGCCTGAAATTTTAGTCGCGGAAGATGATCCCAATTTGGGATTATTATTAACCGAATTCTTGAAAAAGAAGGGATACCATGTTTCCTGGGCTCAGAATGGGGATGAAGCATTAGATCTTTTTGTCAAAGGCTCCTTCGATTTATGCCTATTAGACGTGATGATGCCTAAGAAGGATGGGTTTTCTTTGGCTAAAGACATACGGGCAAATCACCAACAAGTACCCATCATATTCCTAACCGCGAAATCGATGGAGGAAGATACCCTTCACGGGTTTAAGGTAGGAGCCGATGATTATTTGACTAAACCTTTCTCGATGGAAGTACTCGTCGCAAGAATGGAAGCCATTCTTCGCAGGAGCCATTCCGATAAATCCGTACCTAGTTTAGCGGACGAAATCGCCTTAGGAAATTACACCTACATTCCGGCTAAAATGCGTTTAACCATAGGAGACATGGAATTGAAGTTTACGCCTAAAGAGAACGAATTAATGAAGCTATTGTGCGAAAATTTAGGTCGTCCGGTGAGCAGAAGCTATGCCCTGAAATTAATTTGGGGAGATGATACCTATTTTAATGCGCGCAGTATGGACGTGTATATGACGAAGTTGCGCAAAATGCTAAAAGAAGACCCTCGCGTCCAGCTGTTGAATCTGCACGGCGAGGGTTTTCGATTGAGTGTAGAAGGGCTTTAGTTAATGTGGGTAAAGCCCGTATAAGGAACTAATGCCTCCGGAATCTTGATTCCATCTGGCCCTTGATTATTTTCTAGTATGGAGGCCACGATACGAGGTAAGGCCAAAGCCGATCCATTCAAGGTATGGCACAAGATCGATTTCCCATCCACTTTCGTTCTCAATTTCAAGCGGTTCGCTTGGAAAGTCTCAAAATTACTTACGGAACTAACCTCTAACCAGCGGTTTTGAGCGCCTGACCAGGCTTCCATATCGTAGGTTAGCGCAGAGGCAAATCCCATATCGCCCCCACAAAGGCGCAGAACGCGGTAATGCAAGCCTAATTTTTGCAAAAGACCTTGCACGTGTAAGGACATTTCCTCTAAAGCGGTATAAGATGATTCCGGTTTGTGAATCTGAACGATTTCAATTTTATCAAATTGATGTAAGCGATTCAAACCACGTACGTGTGCACCCCAAGATCCAGCTTCGCGACGAAAACAGGGCGTGTGGCCTACGTTTTTGATGGGTAATTCTTTCTCATTCACGATCACATCGCGGTATAAGTTCGTAATAGGCACCTCAGCTGTAGGAATTAAGAATAAACCTTCTTCTTTCGTTACATACATTTGGCCTTCTTTATCCGGCAATTGCCCTGTCCCAAAACCCGATTCCTCATTAATTAAAATGGGCGGCTGAATCTCGTAATATCCTACTTTGATCGCCTCATCTAAGAAGAAATTGATCAAAGCACGTTGTAAACGAGCCCCTTTCCCTTTGTAAACGGGGAAGCCTGCACCTGTAATTTTATTACCTAAATCGAAATCGATGATATCATATTTCTTGATCAAATCCCAGTGAGGCTGAGCATCCGCCGGGAGCACGGGAACCGAGCCCCATGTCAACACTACCTCGTTATCATCTGCCGTTTTTCCTTCAGGAACTGAGCTGTGAGGAAGGTTAGGCAAGGTCACTAACAAATCTGTTAATTCTTTATCCGCTGCTTTCGCCGCCTCTTCCATTTCTTTAATCGAAGCTTTCAGCGCAGCTGTTTCGGAGCGTTTCCCTTCGGCTAGTTCTTTTTGGCCTGATTGCATCAATGCCCCAATTTCTTTAGCTGCCGCATTCGATTTTTCTAAGGCGGCCTCGGCTTGTTGTAAGAGGGTTTTGCGTTGATCGTCTTGTGCAATCAACGTAGCCACGATTTCAGCGGCATTCGCAACATGTTTCTTTTGTAAACCTGCGATCGTGGTTTCTTGATTCGCCCGAATGAATGGTAAAGTTAACATAGCGTGGTTTTTAAAAAAGTCCTTCGTTTAACGCATTTAATGCATCATTTTTGTGTGTTGCATCCACTAATAAAGAAATATTATGTTCTGAGGCACCATACGAAATCATTCGAATTGGAATGCTTTTGATGGCATCTAATACCTTAATGGCTATGCCTTCTTTATCAGCCCAAAAATTACCCACAATACAGATAATTACCTGGTTCATATCGGGATCTTCCAATTCGGCAAATTCACGTAATTCGCTCATAATCGCATCCAAATGAGTCGTTTGATCAATAGTTACGCTGACAGAAACCTCGGAAGTGGTAATCATGTCCACCGGAGTCTTGTATTTTTCAAACACTTCAAATACGCGTTTTAAAAATCCATAGGCGTTCAACATACGCGTTGAGTGAATGTAAATCGCGGTGATATTGTCTTTCGCGGCAATCGCTTTGATTTCTATATCGGTCGATTTTTCAGAGATTAAGGTACCAAAAGCAAGGGGCTCCATCGTATTTTTCAATCGAACCGGAACTCCTTTTAATTTTGCTGGTGTAATGGTGCTTGGATGCAGGATTTTGGCCCCAAAATAAGCTAATTCTGCTGCTTCTGCGAAAGAAAGTTCCCGGATAGGGAAGGTTTTCTTAACGATGCGCGGATCATTATTATGCATTCCGTCGATATCCGTCCAAATCTGAATTTCCTCCGCCTGAACGGCTCCACCAATTAAGGAAGCCGTATAATCGGATCCTCCACGCTTTAAATTATCTACTTCACCCGCCGGGTTGCGGCAAATAAACCCTTGCGTCACTAAAATTTGCTTGTCTTTTACTGGCGCTAAAATCGCAGCTAACTTTTGTTCGATTTGAGCTAAAACAGGTTCGTTATCCTCATCGATGACCATAAAATCTAAGGCGGGCAACAAGGTGGAGCTAACGCCCTCTTCTTGTAAGAACGCCTCGAAAATTTGAGTGGAAAGTAATTCGCCTAAAGCCACCATTTCCTTTTCCTGCTTTAGGGTATAGGGTGCTGTGGCAATCAATCCATCAATAAAGGCAAATTCCTTCTGTATGATGGCTTGACCCTTACCTAATCCGGCTGGGGTGGAATATAACTCAGTCAAAAATTGATCGTAATGAGCACGTAATTCATTCGCCTTCTCTTTTGCCTCCGCCGCGTTTCCTGCATTCAAAGATGCTGAAATAGAAAGCAAGGTATTCGTACTGCCAGAAAGGGCAGAAAGTACAACGATTTTCGGTTGGCCATCCTCCGTAATTAGCTGACGGATTGATTTCATTCGCTCTGGTTTTCCGACGGAGGTACCTCCAAATTTCCAAACTTGCATGTCTTCTCTTATTATAGTCCTAACATTTTGATGGCTGTTATGGCCGCCTCATCACCTTTATTTCCATGTTTGCCTCCCGCACGATCCATCGCTTGTTCTTGCGTATTCGGAGTTAAAACCCCAAAAATCACCGGTTTATCAAACTTCAAACTGACATTCGTGATTCCATCCGCCACCGCTTGGCAGATAAAATCGAAGTGCCTAGTTTCACCTTGAATCACACAGCCTAAACAAATGACCGCATCAATGTTTGATTTTTGCGCCATTTTTTGCGCCCCTAAACTTAATTCAAAGCTACCAGGAACCTTAACACTAGTTATATTTTCTTCTTTCACCCCCAATTTCAACAGCGTATCATAAGCACCCGTATACAAGGCATGTGTTACGTCCGTGTTCCATTCTGACACCACGATGGCAAATGTTTTGTTCGAAACATCTGGCAAATGGTCTGTCGTAAAATCGCTTAAGTTTTTAAGTGCTGATGCCATGGGATGGGGTTAAAAAAACAAGGGATAAAAGCTCAAGCTCTTATCCCTCATCACATAATCTGTTCTATAAATTATTCAGAGATAGAGCTTTCTAAAATCGCTTTGTATTTCTTTGCTGGAATCGATTCAGCCGATTGGCCGTATTTCTCCACAATGATGGAATACGTATCTACTGCCTCTTTAGTTTGTTTATTTGCTTCGTAGGCATTCGCTAATTTTAACAAATACGTAGGAGTAAAGAATTTATTGGGCTTGTTTTCCGCTGCTTTCTTGTAGTAATCAATGGCCTCAGATAATGATTTCTTCTCTGAATACGCATCCCCGATTAAAGAATAAGCACGTGCTTGCACTAATAAATCCGAGCTCGAAAAGTTTTTCAATTTCTCAATTGACTGATCGAATTTACCCTGCTTTAACAAGGTAATTCCTAAATACAAGTCAGCAAGGTTTTGTGTATTTCCACCAAACTCATCCGAAACTTTCGCTAATTCTTTCGCAGCAGCAGCTGATGAATCTGATTCAAAAGCATAAACGGCTTTGAATAATTTCTTCTCGCCTTCTGCGTCTTGTGTCGCAGTATACCATTGGTAACCGAAATAAGCCGCAACGACTAAGACTATACCTCCTAAGATGGTTGCAACGCTAGATTTATTCTTGTCTACTAGTTCAGTAACTTTAGAAACTTCTTGTTGAAGAGCTTCTGGGCTCTCAATAATTTCAATCGATTCTACTTTTTCTTTCTTTGCCATAAGGTCATTAATTCGTTTGGCAGATTATTATAGGTGCCAAAGGACTGCAAAATTATAAAATCTCTTTCATTTTTATCCACATTAATGGAATCTTTTGCATTTTATTTTTCAAATTTGAGGTAAATAAACCTATATGTCCTTTAATCGCCTAGATCAAATCCACAAACTCAATGAAACATTCGATATTTGTATTATCGGTGGTGGTGCAACAGGGGCAGGCGTAGCGCTCGATGCAACGTTAAGGGGGTACAAAGTTTTACTGATTGAAAAAGGGGATTTCGCTAGTCAAACCTCCTCTAAATCGACGAAGTTAGTACATGGAGGAGTTCGTTACCTCGAGCAGGCCGTCCGAAATCTCGACTGGCATCAATTCAGAATGGTGTATAAGGCCTTGCACGAACGCAAAACGCTATTGCAAAATGCCCCCCACTTGGCTCATCCTTTGGGATTATTAACTCCTTGTTATACACACTGGGAACGCTGGTATTACCGGATAGGGATGTGGCTTTACGATAAAATTTCTGGTAGCACGAACTTGAAATCAAGTCGAGGCTTAAGCAAAAAAGAAATTCAACACGAGTTTCCTTCCATCGAATCGCAGCACTTAAGAGGTGGCGTTTTGTATTATGATGGACAGATGAATGACGCGCGCTATGCCTTAGCTATTTTGAAAGAGGCGGAACGTTTAGGGGCTTGTATTTTGAATTATGCCTGTTTGAATTCGTTTGAATTAGGCCAAAAGAGTTTAAAGATCAAGAAAGTAGTATTCAGTGATTTACTTTCACAGGAGTCCTTTACCATTCCGGTCAAAGCAGTGGTAAATGCCACAGGACCTTTTACGGACTCGGTGCGGGTGCTTGCAAATCCGCGATTGAAGCCTCGAATGAAGGTAAGTCGCGGGGCGCATATTGTGTTGCCTGCTGAGTTTTGGCAAGGCGAAACCGCCCTTTTAATTCCTAAAACGGATGATGGCAGGGTCATATTTGTGATTCCCTGGAGAGATTATGTGCTGGTGGGAACGACGGATGATCCGGATACCTTATCTGAAACGCCTCGCATTTTAGATGCGGAAAAGGAATACCTTATTTCCTATTTTAATCGCTATTCATCTAAGAAAGCCTCGTTAGAGGATATCAGTGCTACGTTTGTAGGCCAAAGGCCTTTACTCCAAGTGCAGCTCGATTCTGCCATGAACTCCGATACGAAATCCTTAGTGCGCGATCATGAGGTGGAAGTGGATGGTCGTTCGAAATTAGTTAGTATCATGGGTGGAAAATGGACGACCTATCGCGTGATGGCCTCCGATACAGTAGATGTTCTTGAAAGGGAGGTTTTACGCGTTGCGGTGAAGCCTTGCGTAACGAAGAATCATGTCTTAGTTCCTGAGTCTTTAGTCGTTTTACCTGCAGATATTGCCCCAGATATTCGGAAACATTTAACCGACCTATACGGACCCAAAGCCGGCGATGTCTATGCGTGTGGTTCAGAACGTTTATTAGCAGGCGAACCTTATCTGGTGGGGGAACTCATCTATGTTAAAGAACAAGAAATGGCAGTGACTTGGGAAGATGTTTTAGCCCGCCGTTGGGGTATTTCCTTGCGGGATGAAGCAATGGCAGAGCGATTAAAGGCCATAAAAAAAGAGGCTTTCGCCTCTTGATTTTAATATTCGTCCTCGTTAAAGAAGAAGTCATCTTTGGTCGGATAATCTGGCCAAATCTCTTCAATACTTTCAAAAGGTTGACCATCATCTTCCAATTCTTGTAGGTTTTCCACTACTTCTAAAGGAGAACCCGTACGGATTGCAAAGTCAATTAATTCATCTTTAGAGGCTGGCCAAGGCGCATCTTCTAAATAGGAGGCAAGTTCTAGTGTCCAATACATAATTTATAGCTAATAATATTTTGCGTAATAAAAGAGGGTCATAAGTTTTTTAAACCCTTCCTAAGTGCAAAAGTAAAATAAAAATGTATTTATGAAAGATTTATTTTTTAAATTTTCATTAATTATCAAAACCTTGATTTAATCTAGCTTATATGCCTAATTCAACCCCTGTTTCTGTCGAAGTTTGTGCTTATTCTTTATTTTCTTGTTTAGCGGCAGATAGAGCAGGTGCCCAGCGAGTTGAACTATGTGCGTCCCCTTGGGAAGGAGGAACAACTCCGAGTGCTGGATTAGTCGAACAAGCCTTATTGTCGACTTCCTTAGAGATTCATGCCATGGTTCGCCCTAGAGGGGGAGATTTTGTATACGACGCAGTTGAGAAGCAAACGATGCTAGCGGAGGCTCGCTCTTTAATAGCACAAGGAGTACACGGGATCGTTATAGGTGCATTATTGCCATCGGGGGATTTGGATGTGGAATTCTTACAGGAGATTAGAAAAATTGCCGGTGATCGGGAATTGACTTGTCATCGTGCTATTGACGTGTCGCGTGAACCTTTGGTCGTGATGGAGGAATTGATTTCGATCGGATTTGATCGTATTTTGACGTCTGGAGGCAAAAATAAAGCCTTAGATGGAATCGAAAATCTAGCTGAAATGGTAGCCGCCTCTAAAGGTCGAATTCAAATTATGGCTGGTAGTGGGGTAAATCCAGTGAATTGCTTGGACTTTGTTCAAATCGGGGTAGATGCTATTCATTTAAGCGCCAGAACCGTCCGGAATTCTGAAATGGAATACCGACGTCCAGGAATATCCATGGGAGGTATAGCGGAGATTTCGGAATTTGAGGTAGCCTACTCGAGCGAAGAAATCATTCGAGCGGCTATCTCCAAAATTCAGAATTTATTCAGCGAATAAATCCGTGGTTTGCCATGCTTTCTCTGGCATGGTCGATATATCGTATAAACCTACTTCTGTACGCTTATAAGTAGGTATTTTAAATTCGGCATCCGACATCATACTATGTTTGAACTTCTCGATCATTTGAGCAAAACGAGCTTCTTCAGAATCAGGAGAAACAGTCGCCAAGCTATCTAAATCGCCATCTAGTTCGACGCTATCTCCAGGATTTAAGTAGACGGGAGCCATTCGCTTCACTACTTTGCGCATGCCACCATCCATTCCGCTCGAATCTTGTTCGAATCCAGCTGCAATCACAGTTAAATAAAGATCGTCCCCTAACTCCTCGTCAGTAGAGAAACCGAACTTAACCATATCTGCTTGCGCATCTATTCGTTCATTAAGGTATTCGATAATGGCGTCTTTTTCCCAAATCAACAAATCTTTTGTACTACTCGTCGAAACAGTCACTAGAATACGTTTAGCACCTTTGATTTCTTGGGAGTTCAATAGGGGCGAATTCAGGGCTTCTACAATAGCCGCTTTTGCTCTCTCTTCACCGCTTCCTAAGGCAGAACTCATCATGGCTTGACCTGCTTTTGTCAAAACCTTTTTCACGTCCATAAAGTCCGTATTGATATCACCAGGTTTTGCAATTACATCGACCACTGATTTAACCGCCTTCGCTAATACGTCATCCGCTTTCGCAAAGGCGTGTTTTACAGCTAAATCCTTATAGTGTTCTGATATTTTATCGTTCATGATCACTAAAACCGTATCGCAATACTCTTTCAGTTCTTCAATCCCGTCTCTTGCATATTGAATTTTCTCTTTTCCTTCCCAGTTATAAGGGAATGAAACCACCGCTACAGTTAGTAAATCGCGTTCTCTGGCAATCTCTGCAATAACTGGGGCAGCACCCGTTCCTGTTCCTCCACCCATACCAGCGGTGATGAAAACCATTTTAGTCTCGTTAGAGAGAACGGCCTTAATCTTTTCTTGACTTTCTAAAGCCGCCTGCTTTCCCACCTCGGGGTCAGTCCCTGCACCTAAACCCTGTTCCCCTAATTTAATCTTAGTTTTAACTGAATTAGATGCTAAAGCTTGAGAATCTGTATTGCAGATAATCAAATCAGCGCCTTTTATCTTCAGGTTATCCATGTGCTTCACCGCATTAGATCCGCCACCCCCGATTCCAATCACTTTGATGATGGACTTAAAGGATGTTTCTGGTACTACTTCGATTTGATGGTCAAAAAAGGAGGGATTTTCGCTACTCATTATATAAGGTCAAATGTTCTTAAATGTAAAAATAATAGAAATCTGCAAATATTTTAGTCATTTCCCCAGCGCCATTCATTTCCTAATTCTAGTTCATGGCGTAGGTTATGTTTGATGAAGAATTCTTTGGTCGAATAGAAATCTAATTTCTTAGCTGGAATTTGTTCCGCATTGGCTAAACCATACAGCAGCATCGTGGTATATTTCACGGTATTCTCCATCTCTTTTTTATTGACTAAACTGAAATCATCGCAATTAGCATGGTAACAATCTAATACATTTCGGGCCAATTTCCCCATGGGATCCGCCGCTGGAATTCCCTCCATTAAGAACGTTTGATTGTCAGAATGTAGCCCTGGAGAATTCGTTAAATGATTGCCAAAATCCCCATCAATTGCCTTAATCTGATCTCCAATTGATTTCAATATAGACATCATTTCATCGCGGCCACCCCCATTGAATCCATTCACATCATTAGTCATGTCTAAATTAATCATATAAACGACGTCATCTAGTTCACCTAATTTTTTCGCGCGCTCCACATAGGCCTTCGAGCCTAGTAAACCTTCTTCTTCTCCCATGAAGGCGACAAATTCAATCGTACGCTTACTGCTTAATCCTAAAGCCTTAAAGGTTCTGGCTACATCAAGTACAGAAAAGGATCCAATACCATTATCAATCGCACCCGTGGCTAAATCCCAAGAATCCAAATGGCCTCCAATCACGATTTTCTCTTTTCTTAATTTAGAGCTAGTCCCTTTTAATGTTGCCACTACATTGCGGGCTTTGATCGGTTTACTCACATTATGCATTTCAATCAAACTTAACAAGCCTGGCTGATCCTTCATCCATTTTCTAATTTCAGTTCCATTTTCTAATGAAATACATACAGCAGGGATGCTAATTAAATTTCCAGTAACCGAGGCTGTACCAGTTAGTAATACCTGGCCTTTGACTGTATTGACGAAAATCACTCCCATCGCACCATGCTGAATGGCCAATGCCGTTTTTTCAGAACGGTGTAGATTTTTTGTTCCGGCCGCAGCCTCTAATAAGCCGATGTTAGCTAACACCACTTTGCCTGCCACCTCTTTGCCCGTATAATCGGCATCTAATCCGTTTCCTAAATCGATAATCGTCCCTTGAATATTGGCATCCACCGGAGTCATAGCCAAAGAAACGACTGGAACTTCCCTAAAATCATCTGATTTAGGTGGAGCGATAGACAAAGTAACCGTATCGCGCGCCCACGCTTCAACTTGAAATCCTTGGAATTTAGTATCCTTGAATCCATATTCTTTCAGCAAACGAAAAGCATATTCTTCTGCCTTTTTTCCTTTCTCGCTCCCTGTTAATCGATGTCCTATGGTCTTGCATGCGTCTTCAAGAGAGCTATAGGCTTTTGAATGCATTTCTACTTCTACTTTAATCTTTTTGAAAACATCTTTCAAATCATCCTCTCCTTCAAGTGACACGAAGGAAGACGTAAAAATAGAAAGGGAGAGCGCTAAAATTCCAAGGGTTAATTTTCTCATGTGGGATTTTTAAATAACTCTTTAAATTTAGCTTTTTTCGCGTAAAATCACAATCAGCCAGACCAATTTTCCCGATCTAAATTTCGGTAGGTAATAGCTTCCGCCAGATGCTTGCTTTGGATGTCAGGGGATTGGGCCAAATCAGCAATCGTTCTTGCCATTTTTAAAATCCGGTCATGTGCTCGGGCAGATAATTGCAGTCTCTCAATAGCATTTTGAAGTAAAGACGAGGAAATAGGGTCTAGCTGACATAGCGCCTTTACTTGTTCGGAATTCATCTCTGCATTAGTTCGGATGGAATTTTGTTTTTGAAATCGTTCATTTTGCTTATCTCTTGCCATAATCACGCGTTCTCGTATGCTTGAACTTGATTCACTAGCTTTCGCATTAAACATTTCTGGGTATTTCAAGGGAAACACCTCTAAATGCATGTCGATTCGATCAAGTAAAGGACCAGATATTCGATGTAGGTACCTATCCACTTGGTAAGGCTTGCAAGTACAGGGCTTTTCGGGGTGATGGAAATAACCACAAGGACACGGATTCATAGCAGAAATCAGCAGGAAATTGGCGGGGAATTCCACCGTACCATGGGAACGAGAAATAGGGACCTTTCTTTCCTCCAAAGGTTGCCTTAATAATTCTAACACGTTACGTTGAAATTCAGGTAGTTCATC
>CAIVPV010000268.1 GCA_903907915.1 uncultured Cytophagaceae bacterium | reverse complement strand
CGCAAAATAATTTCTGCGTAAGGTGTCTCTAAATGCCTTCGTATTTTTTGTCAAAGAAGTCGAACTATAAAAGATCAAGCCCTGTCCATTAGACATACTTCGGCTGATTTCCACCTGCTTTTTCATCTCTTTATTCGTCCAAACATCCGCTAAATGATAGGACGCCATTCCGAAATAAACCGGTTTTCCATACGAGTGCTCGTTCCACCAGTCCGCTAATGGCTTAAAGGGCGCCACCCGATGTGCCGTATCCCAATACAATTGCGGAGCAATGTAATCTAGCCAGCCTTGCTTTAACCAATGATCGGTATCTGCATATAAATCATCATAAGATTGCAAGCCTCGCGTAGTAGGCGAACCATTGATTGGATCATTTTTCTTATGTCGCCAAATCCCGAAAGGACTAATTCCAAACTTGATTTTCGAATTAGTACTTTTAATCGTCTCTGAAATCTCTTGAATTAAGGCACTCGTATTTCGGCGCCTCCAGTCATCTATTTTCTCGCCTGGAAGTCGGTATTTTTCATAGGTATCCTGATCGGCTAATTTCGATTTTGGATCAGGGTAGGGATAAAAATAATCGTCAAAATGTATCCCATCTACGTCGTAATTTACGATGATATTGCGAACAAGTCCGGCGATATAATGACGAACAGCTGGAATACCAAAATCAAAAAGCAATTGTCCATTATAGGACAAAAGCCATTCAGGATGCTTTCTGGCCACATGTTCTGAGCTCAAAAGAGAGCGAGATGACATCGAGGCACGATTTAAATTCAACCAAGCATGAAATTCCATTCCCCTTGCGTGGGATTGATCAATCATAAATTCTAAAGGATCGTAATAGGGACTTGGTGCCTGACCTTGTTTTCCGGAAAGATAGGTAGTCCAGGGTTCCGCGCTTTTTGCGTAAAGCGCGTCTGAAGCTGTTCTGATTTGGACAAATAGCGCGTTTATTCCCGTTTTCTGATGGGAATTCAATAGGTCGATAAATTCGGATTTTTGTTTGGCCCCATCGTAATTATGAGGACTGGGCCAATCGATGTTTTGAACCGTAGCTATCCAAACTCCTCTTAACTCACGCTTCGGACCATCTGCCAATAGACAGGTAGATAGGAGACAAAAAATAAAGGTGGAAATTAGGCGCATCATTCAGGATGCAATTTACCTAAAAATGGGCAATTAGGCTTTCTCGATTGAAAATAAATAGCCTACGCCTTTCAATGTTTTGATATAATATTCAGGAATTTTCTCGCGCAGTTTACGGATATGCACATCCACTGTGCGTTCCACTACAAATACATCCGCTCCCCAAACCTTCTCCAATAATTCATCGCGATTGAAAACCTTGTTCGGGTTTTTCGCTAAGAAAGAAAGTAATTCAAATTCTTTTTTAGGCAAAATCAGCGCACGACCTTGAAATGTAGCAGCATATTGAACACGATCAATGACTAAATCTCCTATGGAAATTCGGTCATTTTTCGATTCTGGAACCACTGCCTCGCGTGTTAATAAGGCATTTATACGGCTGATAAGTGCGCGTAATTTGATCGGCTTAACTACGTAATCCGTCGCACCACTCTCAAAAGCGGCAATCTCTGTATACTCTTCTCCACGAGCTGTTAGGAACAGGATGAGGGTATTTTTGAATTCAGGATTTGATTTGATTTGGCGGGCTGCTTCGATTCCATCCATTTCTGGCATCATCACATCCATGATGATTAAATGGGGCTGGAAAGTTTTCGCCACGGCGATTGCCTCTTTTCCGTTCGTTGCTTTTGCTAAAAGAAAGTTTTCTTTTAGTAAATTGTATTCCAATAACTCCAAAATATCCGCATCATCATCTACGAGTAGAATTTTAAATGCTTTTGTGGTTTGTGCCATAGGTTTGAACGAATTACCACGTAAATATAGAAATATGTATGTTATGGAATTGTTAATTTATTAATATGTCGAACAACACTGCTTATTCTGCCCGTCTTTCGGGATCATTAATATCGATGGCCTTGATCATCGCCGCGGCCTATTTATTACAGGATCTGCTGATTTTGCTTTCTTTTGCCTTAGTATTAGCTTTATTACTTTTGCCTGCGAGTAAATTGATGGAGGCAAAAGGTTTGCCTCGTGCCCTGGCCATCTTCATCGCTATTCTTCTCACATTTGCTTTGATTTCGTCCCTGCTTTTCATCGCGGGTATGCAAATAATGGAGTTCTCCTCTGAACTTCCGCTCTTTGCGAAAAAAGCTGAAAAATGGGTATCTAGCTTGCAATCTTTTATTTCTTCGAATTTTAATATCTCGCGTCGGAAGCAAATGTTAGAATTAAGTAATGAGCTAATGGCTCTTTTAAAGAATTCTGGAGTGATTATAAGTACCACTTTTTCCACTGCAATTCATGCCATAACTGCGATGATATTAGTGCCCGTGTTTACTTTTTTCTTTTTGTTCTACCGGGATTTCTTTGAAAGCTTTTTAAAAAAAATATTCCCTAAAACGGAAGGACAAGTTTTAACGAAAGTAATAGAGAAAACGGGTTCGGTGGTACAAGGTTATTTAGTGGGTTTGTTAGTGGTCATGTTAATTGTAGGCGTAGTGAATTCGATTGGATTCTGGTGGATAGGGGTAGATTATCCCGCCTTTTTCGGGTTTCTGACAGGCGTTTTATTATTGATTCCTTATATCGGGATTTGGATTGGGGCGCTATTGCCCATTTTATTGAGCTTGGTTACCTTGAGTCCTTCACACGCGTTAGCGGTGGTGGCTTGGGTAGCAGCTGCACAATTTATAGAAGCTAATTTCATCACCCCTTTAGTGGTGGGATCTAAGGTGAGTATGAATCCGATGGTGGCTATGCTCGCGTTACTTTGTGGTGAATTACTTTGGGGAATTCCGGGTTTGATTTTAGCTCTTCCTTTAACCGCGGTAATGAAAGTGATATTCGATTCTATTCCGAGTCTTGAACCCTATGGATTCTTATTGGGCGAGGCACCAGCCAGAACTAAAGCGATAAAAGCTCCTTAAATCGGATGGATTGCCGGCGAGAAATTTCTATTTTCTCAGCTTTTTCTCCCTTTAATGTCACCTGTAAACCGCCAGAAAACCAAGGTTCGATCTTCTCGATGAAGTTTAGGTTGACAATGTGTTTTCGGTTGCAACGGAAGAATAATTTAGGATCTAATCGCTCCTCTAAGGAATTGAGGGATTTTAGCACTAGGGGTTTTTGGTCGTCAAAAAACAAACGAACATAATTGCCCATCGATTCACATAATCGCACGCGATCTAAGCGAACAAACCAGCATTTCTCACCGTCTTTCACGAAAATTTGATCGTTCCCTCCTAAAATGTGACTCGCCGATGCCGATTTTTCATTAGCAGCAGGACGCTGAAAACGGGATTCTAATTTTTGGATACTCTCGCTTAAACGCGTTAATTCGATGGGTTTTAATACATAATCCAACGCATTTACCTCGAAAGCCTTTAGCGCATATTCGTCAAAAGCCGTCGTGAAAATTATTTCCGGTAGAAAACCATCCCATTCTTCTAGCCACTCAAATCCGGTTTTGCCGGGCATTTGGATATCTAAAAAGGCTACATCTGGTTGTAGTTCCTCGATGAGTTGACTTGCTTCGTCCGTGTTCGAAGCCTCTCCGATCACTTCGATAGAAGGAAAATTTTCTAATAAACGCTTTAGTTCATTTCTGGCAAGGCGTTCGTCGTCTACGATGATGGCTCTCATGGGATTTTAGGGTATTGTTTCAGTAATATACGGAATCGTAAGGGAAGCAAGGACGTGATTTTTGTCCAAAGGCTTTAAGTCAATATGAGCGGTCTCTCCGAACAATAGGCTTAACCGATTTTGGGAATTAACTAAACCGATTCCGGTGCTTTCGCCCAGCATTTTTAAATTCCCCGGATTGATCACCTGCAATTCAACATTCGCTTCATTTTTCTTTCCTTTTATCTGAATCAAACCCTCTTTTGCCGAATGGGCAATCCCATGCTTGATGGCATTCTCCACTAGCGTCTGTAATAACATGGGTGGGATTTGTGCTTGAAGGATTTCTTTCGAAACATCCACTTTCCAGACTAGTCGTTCTTCATAACGGATTTTTTCTAGATGTAAATAGTCAAGAATTGTCTCTAATTCTTCGGCGATGGAAATCGTTTTTTTGCGTTCCGTTAATAAGGAACTGCGGAGCAGCTTGGAGAGCTGGTTGATTCCTTTTTTGGCCTTATTCGGATCTTCTGTGATTAATGCGCGAATACTGTTTAGGGCATTAAACACGAAATGAGGATTCATCTGAGCTCGCAATACCTTACCTTCTGTCTCCTGAATGGCGCGTTCTAATTGATTTTTTTCGCGTTCCATGTCTAACTGTTTCTTCGAATATTGGAAGAAGAAATAGATCAACATCCAAATCGCCAGCGGCTTCATAAAATTAAAGAGATACTGGGTGATGATGAAAGGGCTGATTTGAACTTCGAAGTTTTCCCCTAGCAAGTATTGGTCGAGAGGTAGATTGAGTGCGACTAGACAGGCAGCCATGCAAATTAGCGCCATGAAATGATTGCGAATCATCCCTAAAAGAGGCAAATCCTGCCACGCGTATTGTTTCGTAATGAGCTTATATTGGTGGGTTAAAAAAATGGCTAAGGTGATATTTGCCATAGATGCATATAACCACGCCCAATGCCAACCATACTGATTGGTATACAAAACCGCCTCATTGAGAGCCCAAGCGAACCATCCGCTGGATTGAAAAACCCAATACATGCGCTTTTGAGACATATTACATCGACTCGGGCAAGTCGTCTAGGTGAATCACACAATTGCCTTTAACAAGGCGAAACTCTTGCGCAGAATAATCGTATTGGATGTGGTATAGGCACAGATTTTGATGTGCATATTGATCCATGTGGTGGAGCGGGGCATTAAATAAATGGGTGAGCAAAACCCGCATGGCGCGGCCGTGCATGGCCACTAAAATGGCGTTCTCCTCTGGTCGAGAAAGAATGAGATCAATGACTGGTTTTTGACGTTCTAATACTTCGATCGGACTTTCGCCCTCCTCTGATTGCACGTGAACATTGCCCTCGCGCCAGGTTTTCGTCAAATTTTTATAGTAAAGATCGTCTTCTGTATTAGGCGATTTCCCTTCTTTATTCCCCCAGGAAATTTCATTTAGGCCTTCATATTGCTCCCAAGGCAAGCCTTTCTCGATGAAGCCTTTAACGGATTGATGCGTTCTTTTCAACGCCGAGGTATATATTTTATCGATCGGAAGATCTTGGTAGTGAGCGAAGAAGGCAGCAGCCT
Source organism: uncultured Cytophagaceae bacterium (assembly GCA_903907915.1). Taxonomy (GTDB): domain Bacteria; phylum Bacteroidota; class Bacteroidia; order Cytophagales; family Spirosomataceae; genus Aquirufa. The sequence continues at coordinate 1,007 of CAIVPV010000268.1, read as the reverse complement.
GTTTTTGGCCTAATTCATTTAAATCCGCATCAATCCCACTGCCTTGCACGACCCCTTTGCGATTGTATTCCGTCTCACCGTGGCGAATCAGGTAAATATCTTTCACTAAATCAGGTTGAGCATGCATATAAATGGTATTTTATTCCGAATTTTAGCCAAAATTACGAAATATATGTTTAATACTTCCATCTCGCTGGAGACATTGAATTCGATGTCGAAGGGAACTATGATCGAGCATCTGGACATTGAATTTACCGAAATTCAGTCTGGTTTTTTAAAGGCAAAAATGCCGGTCGATCACCGAACAATTCAGCCCATGGGATTGTTACATGGAGGAGCTTCAGTGGTTTTAGCCGAGACTTTAGGAAGCGTGGCGGTCGTATTAGCCGTAAAGGATCCTTTGAAGGAAACAGGAGTGGGAGTAGAGATCAATGCGAATCATTTGAAGTCTGCTCGCAGCGGATTTGTGATCGGAACTTGTGTTCCCCTGCGCATCGGTCGAACCATACATGTGTATGAAATTAAAATTCACGACGAAGACGAAAATTTGATTTGTGCTAGCCGATTAACGGTAGCGATTATAGCGGTAAGATGATCGAGGAAAAAAAGTGGGAGGAGGGAATTTCGAAGGGGGCAGCCCAAGTGGCTTGGCGATTGCCACATGCTTCGGAGGCTTTTCTTTTGCAAGATTTTCAAGGGGGGCTCACAGCTGAATGAAGGCTGGAATTTATCTGAATTATCCACCGGATTCTTAGCAGCACCCTTCATCGGATTACCCTATTTTTTGCAGGCAGATTCTTTGCATTCCTTTAGTATTGGTAGTTCCAAACATTCAACTCATTCCCTAGCAGAGTACGAAAACCCAGCAAAAAAGCAGGAGTTTATGAGCTGGGTTTCTAAGGCAGTTTCTGTCATAAAGCAAGGGCCATTGCAAAAAGTGGTTCTTTCTAGGACGGATGAAAAAGAATTACCGGCTGGTTTTACGGTGATAGCTGCTCTCGAAGAAT
>CAIVPV010000267.1 GCA_903907915.1 uncultured Cytophagaceae bacterium | reverse complement strand
CCTGGTTTAACTCCTGAAAACTGGAGGCAGATCTACCGAGTCGCTCCGCGTAGCGACTAAACCCAAAATGAGGGTCCACCGTATCAATGATTAAATCAGAAATATCTTCTAAATAGAGCGTAGCTAAATGCCTGGCTTTATCGCGCACACCCATGCTGCCAAACGCCCATTCCAAATCCGTTACTTGCTGAAAACGAGATGCTTCCGGCAGGTAATTTTGTTCGCCAATGACATGCGCGAGTGTGGAGTTTTTATCGTGTAAAAAGGAAATGACCGGGTCGATGGTGCGAATGTAGGACTGTTTTAGTCTTAGCATTCGCTGCCCGTTTTCATTCAGTTTTTTACCAGCTGCTTCTATGTGCGCAAATAGCTGTTTAAGGCCGCTGGCGGAAAAAAGTTGGAGGATGACTTCTAGGCCTAAGTCGGCCTGATAAGACGCCAAACCTTTGGTATTCAAAAAACCCTTCAAATAGGCCGTTGCTGGGTAGGGCGTATTCAATTGGGTAAAAGGAGGGGTAATGAAAAATACCTTCGGATCTTTTGAGTTCATCTACATCAAAAGTACTTGAAAAGCGGTAAAAAGAAAACAGGCCATCTATTGATAGCCTGCTTTCTTTTTTTCTCTTTTTTCTTCTTTTTTCTCCTTCGGAGTTTTAGCGGGTTCTTTCTTGTCCGCCTTCTTGGAATTCATGCCTTTAGCCATTTGAATAGGGGTTTAGGAAGGCAAGTTCGGGAAAATTGTTGAAAAACCTAGAATTGTAATTTTTTCATTTTTGAATTTTAGACTTAATTGCCTAACATTGAGTACTAAACCTATTGAAAATGAAAAACTTACTAGTAGCTATATGCTTAATCGTTAGCATTGGAATTCAAGCACAAACTAAACCTTTACGTATCATATTTATTGGGGCTCATCCGGATGATTGCGATATTAAAGGGGGAGGAACGGCGGCTCTATTTGTGGAGATGGGACATCAGGTGAAATTTTTGTCTGTTACAAATGGGGATGCAGGTCATCAGTCACAGGGCGGAGGAATGTTAGCTAAACGACGTATTGCGGAAACCAAGGAGGTGGCTAAGCGCTTGGGAGTTTCTTACGATGTGTTAGATAATCACGACGGGGAATTGTTGCCTACTTTGGAAATAAGATTACAAATCATTCGTAAAATTAGGGAGTGGAAGGCGGATGTGGTTATCGCTCCAAGGTCAAATGATTACCATCCTGATCATCGCTATACGGGTGTTTTAGTGCAGGATGCGGCCTTTATGGTGGGTGTTCCAAATGTCGCACCGGACATCGAGCCTTTGCGTAAAAATCCAGTTTTCTTATATTTTCAGGATAATTTCAAAAAGCCTAATCCCTTTCAGGCAGATATCGCGGTGGATATTACCCCCGTGATTGACAAGAAATTAGCTGGCCTTGATGCGCATCAATCGCAGTTTTACGAGTGGCTACCTTGGGTAGGAAATTATGAAGAAGAGGTTCCCAAAGATCCAGCTAAATACAAGGCCTATCTTTTACAGAAGCGGGTTTCGAAACCGAATGCAGACGTTCAAAAGAGTTTGGAGAAATGGTATGGAACAACTCGAGCCTCGAAGGCACTGTATGCAGAAGCCTTTGAAATTTGTGAATATGGCACACAACCTACGGAAGCTGATATTCGAAGATTGTTTCCTATGTTAAAAACGGATTAACACGTTAATCATGAATATATTAAAATCCTTTTGCCTTTTGGCCTTATTATTCCTAAGCACTGACGTTTTCGCTCAAGCTTGGAAACCACTATTTAACGGAAAAGATTTAACGGGTTGGAAGCACGCAGGTGGTGGAAGTCGCTTCGTTGAAAACGGATTATTAGCGAGCAAAGGGGGCAT
>CAIVPV010000266.1 GCA_903907915.1 uncultured Cytophagaceae bacterium | reverse complement strand
GGGACGAAGAACTATTCCTTTATTTGGGGAATGGCAGGTGAAAATAAAGATTATACGGATATGGATTTTGCTGAAATCTCTGAATTACGCTAACATGAAAAAATTCCTTGTTCTATTTTTAGGGTTTATAAGCGCTGCTAGCGGTCAAAACTACTCCGAGCTAATGGCGAAGTCCATTATGCACACCCACAAAGATTCTATTACTGTAAAAGTGGGGAAACCGGCGGGATGGGATTATGAGCAGGGATTGGTTTTAAAGGCTTTAGAACATGTCTACCAAAGAACCGGGGACGCCACCTACTTTCAGTATATCAAAAAGAACATCGATAGTTTCGTAGATGCCAATGGCCACATTCGTACGTATCATTTTGATGAATTTAATTCTGATAACCTCACGACTGGGCGAATGCTCCTGTATTTATACCAAGAATTAGGCGATGAACGCTACAAAAAAGCTGCTGACCTATTAAGAAAGCAGATTTCGGAGCAGCCAAGAGATTCGGATGGTGGATTTTGGCATAAGAAAAGATACCCGAACCAAATGTGGTTAGATGGCCTGTATATGCTGGAGCCATTCTACGCGGAATATGGACAAATCACCCATCAAGACAACTGGGCTGACATCGTAAAGCAGTTCCAATTAATGTACAAAGGCACTATTGATCCTAAAACAGGTCTTTTATTCCATGCTTACGATCAGGCAAAAGTGCAGCCTTGGGCTGATAAGAGCAATGGACATTCGCCTAATTTTTGGGGTCGTTCGATGGGCTGGTATATGATGGCTTTAGTAGATGTTTTGGATTATATGCCAAAGAATCATCCTTCTAGACCAATCTTGATTCAGCAATTAAATCAGTTATCTGGTGCCATTGCTAAGATTCAGGATTCAGCTTCCGGTGTTTGGTATCAATTACCCGGTTATCCTGGCAAAAAAGGCAACTATTTCGAGGCATCCGCCTCCAATATGTTCGTCTATACTTTTGCTAAGGGAGTCAGAAAAGGCTATTTACCTGTTAGTTTCCGAAAAAATGCTGAACGAGGCTATGCCGGAATCCTGAAAGAATTCATCACAAAAGACGCGGAAGGATACATTCATTTAGAGAAAACAGTCACCGTGGGTGGCTTGGGTGGTATTCCTTACCGAGATGGTTCGTATGACTATTATTTGAGTGAGCCTTTACGCACAGATGATTTGAAGGGTGTAGGTCCGTTTATTTTGGCCTCTTTAGAAATGGAAATAGCCAAAGAATTATCCATCGGAGCTGGTAAGAAAGTCGTATTGGATTATTTCTTTAACCACGAAACAAAAAACGGGCTTCGCTTCCATTATACGTGGGAAGATCGCAAAGATTCAGGATTCAATCAATGGGGCATTCAATTCGAGCAATTGGGTGCTTCATTAGATACGTTGGGCGCTTCTCCTACGCGTCAGAATTTAAAAGGAGCCTCTGTTTACATCATCGTGGACCCAGATAGTTATAAAGAAACGGCCAAACCAAATTACATGACGGCTGAAGCGGCAGATGAGATTGAGGCCTGGGTAAAAGCTGGAGGACATTTGATTCTGTTAGCGAATGACACGACGAACTGCGAGATTCCAAAGTTTAATCTGTTGGCCAAACGTTTCGGCATCGAATTCGTCGCTCCTAACTTGAATTTCGTTCAAGGCCGCAACTGGGAGCAAGGTGCGGTGCTAATTCCAGCCGGTAACGCCATTTTTGACCCAATTAAAAAAGTATATATTAAGGAGATTACGACGCTTAAACTAAGCGGGAGCGCGAAATCACTAGTTAATCTGGAGGGTTATTCCGTGATGGCAACTGCTAACATAGGAAAAGGAAAAGTATTTGCGCTAGGCGATCCGTGGTTATACAATGAATACACGAATAACCGTAGAACACCCCTAGAATACGAAAACTTCTTAGCGGCTAAAAAACTGGCCATTTACATGCTACGGTAGTTTGCGCGGAAAGCGATAACCGGTCATTTTTTCCAAGGTCTCTAAAGGAACTGAATAGGTCTGCCAATTTTTATTCAAATCACGTTCATTCGGGAAAAGTATGCACCAGATTTTCTCAGGTGTGTACACCACTTTCCAGCAATAAGCTGGAACAATGACGTTCGACCCTAAACGGTCTTTAGCCCCAATTCCTCCGGAATAGATTAGCAAATTTTGTCCTTTTTTAATTGCGAGTTTTCGGCAATAATCCTCCAACATCTTAAATGGCCCCCGATTCAGCTCGCGAGTCTGCGGAATCATATTCGACATTAAGAATGTCTCCTCATTTAAGTATTCTGATGAAGTTCGATCCTCCGAATTGCAGAGATGCCCCCGATCATAACCAGAATGAGCATAATCCTTTTCATCTACGATCTTAAATCCTCTCGGAAAAGATTCATCTTGAATAAAACGATTCGTTCTATCCACTGGCCCTACATCACTCGCTTTTAAGGTCCATCCTACCCAATTCGCTCGACCCTCCACCCCATTATAGGACATCACATAGCCTTTCTTAACCGAAAGATAGTTCGTCGTAGAAGCAGACGAGGCGCCCGAAATATTGGGCACCCCGACCGATAATAATAGACTAAATACTAGGTTTAAAAGCATCATCTAGCTCTTTTTTCTAGATCAGCCCGCGTGATATTCATCGTACGACCCTTCATTTCATTTCCACGGTACGATACGATGCGCAGTAGTTCTGCATCCTTCGGAACAGCTACTAATCCAGATGCCGACGGATAATGGTTATCTGGATACGAGTTATCAAAACTGTAGTGAATCTTTAATCCAGAGATTTCATTTTTCAATTCCAAAAACAATTCGCCTTTCGCATTCTTCGTCACATTCACGATCGCCTCATACATAGATGGAGCGTATTTCTTGTCTGCTACGTCAAAACGTGCCATATGATCTTCCACCCGGCTGATGAAATTATCCCAATTCTTGTTTTCATTTGGCGACCACAAGGACTCGGAAATAGCTAGCGCCCTTGGATTCATCATATATTGCAAATGGCGGTAGTTGAATAATTGCTCCGACCACATATTCGCCTGACCCCCTTTTACTAATTTAGCATCCACCCCATCCGGAACCGGATTAAAGGCGTAAGAATCACGTAAGCGAACCGTTCTGTAAACCGGTGGCTCTAAAGCACGATCCCCTTGCATTAAATCTACATAGACATTATCGTTCGGCGTCATCACCACTTCGTGGCCTAATTTAGCAGCTTCTACACCCCCTTTAATTCCGCGCCATGACATGACTGCTGTTCCTTTAGGCAATCCTCCTCCCTCTAAAATTTCATCCCAGCCTAACATACGTTTTCCTTTAGACGTAACAATCTTCTCTAAACGACGCACAAAATACGCCTGCACCTCTTGCGAGTTCTTCAAACCCTCACGAGCACGTAAAGCCAAAATCTCCGGATTCTTATCCCAATAGTTCTTCGGACACTCATCGCCCCCCATGTGGATATAGTCATAAGGGAATAAACTAGCGACCT
>CAIVPV010000265.1 GCA_903907915.1 uncultured Cytophagaceae bacterium | reverse complement strand
TTGATTTTAGCCTGCACCTCTTTTGGTGGACCGCAAGTTCATTTTGCGCTCTTTTTAGATAGATTAGTCAAAAGACGAGCTTATCTAAGTGAAGAAGAATTGTTTGAAATTCAAGCGCTCTGCTCAGTTCTGCCAGGACCTACCTCGACACAAATGATTACCGCGATTGGTTTGAAGCGGGGAGGGACTTCGTTGGCTTATTTAACCATACTTTGCTGGATTACGCCTGCTGTCTTGATTATGACAGCTGCGGCTTTTGGGATGACTCTTTTACGCAATAATTCCATTTTGCAGTATGTGTTACCCGTTGGAATTGGCTTGATCTTACAAGCTGGTTGGTATATGGCCAAAAAGGTCATTACAGGCCCCATGTATGTCATCATTCTATTAGTGACGCTTTTCATAGGGATCGCCTTTCACAGTCCTTATATTTTCCCTTTGGTATTAGTTTTAGGTGGTGTTGTATCCTCGTTTAACTACCGAGATTTCCCTCCACAAACCAAACATAAATTTGTCATTCCCTGGGCTAATTTTCATTTGTATTGGGGATTTTTAGTCTTTTTAGCAGTTTTAGGGCATTTTACGGATTACTTCCCGATTCGAATTTTTGAGAATTTTTATCGAAATGGATCCCTTGTTTTTGGAGGAGGACATATTCTTGCGCCCGTTTTATATACCGAGTTTGTTGAATTTAAGCACTTAATCGATTCGGAGTCTTTTTTAACTGGAATGGCACTTTCGCAGACATTACCTGGCCCCGTTTTCGCCTTGACATCCTATTTAGGTGTCTTATTGATGAAAGATTACGGAATTTTAGGTGAATTGGCTGGATCCGCCATCGGAGCTATTGGGATATTTTTGCCAGGCACCTTTTTGATCTTCTTTGTGTTTCGAATTTGGGGGCAATTAAAGCAATATCGCTTTATTCGTGCGTCTTTAGCTGGTATTCAGGCAGCGTCGGTGGGTTTAACTTTAGTGGCTGTATTTACTTTTACGCGACCTTTGGTGGTTGAAGCGCAGTTTATTTCCTTGGGGATTGTAGCTGTGGCATTCCTCTCAGCTGAGAAAACAAAAATTCCCGCCATCTTGCTATTTTCTTTAGCCTTATTAGCGGGAATTTTGGGACTTTAAAGCCGATTAGGCGATTAAATTCAATAAGTATTGTCCATATCCACTTTTAACAAGCGGTTCTGCGATTTTCTTTAATTGAGCTTTGTCGATATAACCCATGCGATAAGCTACCTCTTCTATACAACCCACCTTCATGCCTTGGCGCTCTTCGATTACTTGAACGAATTGTCCTGCCTGCATCAATGAAGCGAAGGTTCCGGTATCTAACCAAGCGGTTCCGCGGTTCAAAATACCCACAGAAAGACGTCCTTGCTTTAAGTATTCCTTGTTTACGTCTGTGATTTCGTATTCTCCACGGTGAGATGGAGCGATGTTTTTGGCAATCTCCACCACGTCATTATCGTAGAAATACAAGCCTGGAACGGCATAATTAGACTTAGGATGCGTCGGTTTCTCTTCGATGGAGATCACTTTATTATCTGCATCGAACTCCACCACACCATAGCGTTCTGGATCAGTCACCGAATAGGCATAAACAACGCCACCCGAAGGATCGCTGTTTGCTTGTAATAATTTACTTAAACCAGAGCCATAGAAGATATTATCTCCCAAAACCAAGGCCACCTTATCCTTTCCAATAAATTTTTCACCGATCACAAAAGCCTGCGCTAATCCATTGGGTTCCGGTTGTGCAGCATATTCGAATCGACAACCGATTTGGGATCCATCGCCTAATAATTTCTCGAAATGTGGCAAATCGTGCGGCGTAGAGATGATCAAAATCTCTTTAATGCCTGATAGCATCAAGATAGACAAGGGATAATAGATCATCGGTTTGTCATAAACCGGCATCAATTGCTTACTAACTGCTAAAGTTAAGGGGTGCAATCTTGTTCCAGATCCACCAGCTAAAATAATTCCTTTCATCTTATCGTCCTGCGTAGTTTTTTTCGTAATATTTTTGATAATCTCCTGATGTGACATCATTTAGCCATTTTTCATTCGCTAAATACCAATTGACTGTTTTTTCTAATCCTTCCGCAAATTGCAAACTAGGTTCCCAACCTAATTCTTTCATAATCTTATTTGAATCGATCGCATAGCGTAAATCATGACCCGCGCGGTCCGTTACATAGGTAATTAATTGAACCGATGTTCCTGCTGGACGCCCTAATTTTTCGTCCATGATTTTACATAACAAATGCACTAAATCAATGTTTTTCCATTCATTAAATCCACCAATGTTATAGGTATCGCCTATTTTACCATCGTGGAACACGGTATCAATCGCACGTGCGTGATCAATTACAAATAACCAATCACGTATATTTTCGCCTTTTCCGTAAACAGGAAGAGGTTTATGGTGAATAATATTATGAATCATTAAGGGAATTAACTTCTCTGGGAAGTGATTAGGCCCATAATTATTCGAGCAATTCGTGATAACCGTAGGTAAACCATAGGTCTCATGGTAAGCACGCACGAAGTGATCAGAACTGGCTTTAGAAGCTGAATACGGGGAACGCGGGTCATAAGAAGTGGTTTCCAAAAAGAATTCCTTCGGATCATGCAATTCTCCATATACCTCATCGGTAGAAATGTGGTAGAATCGCTTACCCTCCATTTTGCCTGCCCAGTATTTCTTAGCGGCCTGTAATAAATTCACCGTTCCGATGACATTCGTTCTTACGAAGGCCAAAGGATCAGTAATCGAGCGATCCACGTGGGATTCCGCTGCTAAATGCAATACGCCATCAAATTGGTGTTCTGCAAATAGGGCATCGATATGATCAGCATCCGTAATATCGGCTTTAATGAAGTGGTAATTAGGGGCAGACGCCACATCTTCATTATTCGCTAAGTTGCCCGCATAGGTCAAGGCATCCAAATTATAAATCTGGTATTCCGGGTATTTGTTGACAAATAAACGGACTACGTGAGATCCAATAAATCCGGCGCCGCCGGTGATAACTAATTTCTTCATCTTATTTCATGATGGCTTCTTGCCATTTCCAGGCATCTTGCAATGCTTTTTCTAAACTAAATTGTGTTTTCCAACCTAAAATCTGGTTAGATTTATCTGTCGAGGCATACACTGCGGTAATATCCCCAGCCCTGCGATCTCTAATTTCATAAGGAACTTTCTTTCCGGTGGCTTTCTCGAACGCGTTGATAACTTCCATTACCGAACTTCCTTGGCCTGTTCCTATATTAAAGAAGTCGTAATTTAAGGCCGATTTGCCCTCTATTAAGTGAGCTAATGCTTTCACATGAGCTCCAGCTAGATCTACTACGTGTATATAGTCGCGAATTGCCGTTCCATCTGGGGTAGGGTAATCAGTTCCCCAAACCTGTAATGGCCCGCGCAATCCTGCCACAGACTGAGTCAAGAAGGGGATTAAATTAGCAGGTGGCCCTAAGGGTAATTCTCCGATTAAAGCCGATTCATGCGCTCCAATGGGGTTAAAGTAACGCAAAGCAATAGCTTTAAGTTTCGATGAAGCTGCCACCGTATCCCGAATAATTTCTTCACAAATTTGCTTCGAATTTCCATAAGGGGACGTAGCCGCTTGCACAGGCGATTCTTCCGTCGCTGGAAGCGTTTCTGGTTGTCCATAAACGGTGCAAGAAGAGGAGAATACTAAGTTAGAAAGACCATATTGAGCCATTTTTTCTAATAAAAGTACCGTCGACGCTACGTTATTTCGGTAGTATTTTAAGGGATTTTCCACTGATTCGCCTACCGCTTTCGAAGCGGCGAAGTGGATGATTCCTTTTATATCGTATTTTGTAAATAATAGATCGTAGGTCTGGGGATCATTTACGTCCCCCTCTTCGAAAATAACCGCTTCTTTGGTGATTATTTCCAGGTTTTTAATCACTAATTTAGATGAATTAGAGAAGTTGTCTACTATTATGGGCGTGTAACCGTGTTCTTTCAATACAACATAGGTATGTGATCCAATGAAACCTGCGCCGCCCGTTATTAAAATTTGCATTAGTAATTTTAAAAGAATTAAACACAAATTTAGGGGAAATAGGCCAATTGTCTTTAATTTTGTCAAAAATATACGTTACCTATGACGGATGCTGCCATAAAAGCAATGATTCATTTATTAGACGATTCTGATCAGGAAGTCGTGACCATGGTGGAGCAGCAAATCCGGACCTTAGGGCCCTCTATTATTCCCGTATTAGAGTCAGAATGGGAAACGGTTAGTTTAAATCCCCTCCTTCAATCCAAAATCGAAAACTTAATTCATGATTTTCAATGGCAATCGGTGAAGACCCGTTTGCAGATTTGGAAGGAGTCTGGTGGGATGGATTTATTAGAGGGAATGTGGATTTTAGCTACTTATCGCTACCCAGATTATAGTTTTGATGATTTGAAACTAGAGATGGACCAGCTTTATTATGAAGTTTGGCCACAAATGCGGGAGGAAATACATCCCATGGATCAGGTGAAGGTGTTGAATGCGGTCATATTTGATCAATTGAAGTTTGGTCCTAACACGAAAAACTTTCATGCGGCGAATAATTCCTTCATTAATAATGTATTGACGTCTAAAAAAGGTAATCCCATTAGCCTTTGTGTCATTTATATGTGGATCGCCCAAAAACTAGGCATGCCTGTATATGGTGTCAATCTACCCAATCTTTTTGTGTTAACGCACAAGCAAAAGGGCTTGCAATTCTATATTAATGTTTTCAATAAAGGCTTGATTTTCAATAAGATTGATATCGATAATTACATTGCGCAATTGAATTTAACGCCCAATGAAATCTATTATAATCCTTGTTCAAACCTAGAGATTATCCGTCGTGTGATCCGCAATTTGATGATGGCATACGAAAAAGCGGGGGAGCAGGATTATAAAGATGAATTAACTGAGCTGATCGAATTATTAGATTAGAGCAATTGTTAGACTAAAATCAGGGTATTCTTCCCAAAATAGCGTTATTCCCTCTCCTGTTTCGATTTGAGCTTTCGTAGGATTATGATCAAAATCGGCTATTTCAATCTCTTTTTGAAAAGATAAACCAGGTTTTCCTGCGGCCTTATAAACTGATTCTTTTGCAGACCAGGCCAAAGTCAACAGATTCGACGATTTTTGCCATTTTCCCCATTCCTTTTCGCTCAAGAATCTAGGCGCAATTTTCTCGATGTTTCGTCCTGGTTTTTCAATATCAATTCCGATGCGTTTTTTGCGCGAGCTAGCCGCGGCCACGAATGGATAGGAGTGGGTAAGACTAATGTGCCAGTCAGAATTCTGGAAAAATGGCCTGTTCCGATCATTTTGAATTAAAATAAGCTCTTCAAAATCGGATGATATTTGATGCAAGCAGTACCTGACAGCCGTTGATTCTAGTTTTTTTACAGGATTTAGCACAGAAGGCGTAGACCAAGATGCCGGGAATGTTTCAAAAAAAGCCTGCGGTTCTTCGATTTTCCAAATCATAAATTGGAAATCGGCTGAACTTATTTTTGAAAATATTTGGGGCATAAAAGGGAATATTTGGACGTAAAATTATCATTTTTGTAGCTAAATCGATGGAAATAATTTGAATACGCTGCAAATCGAACGTATTGACACCTTCTCAGGACACCGTGGCCCCATTTATGCACTAGAAAAAGGCCTAGATTCCTTATTCTATTCCGCCGGATCGGATGGCTGGGTGGTGCAATGGAATTTAGCGAAACCTGACCTAGGGAAGGTCATTGCACAAATAGAAGGATCCATTTATGCCCTAAAATTAGACGCGGAGGGCGTTTTATGGATAGGCCATAATCACCAGGGCATTCAAGGGATTCGAGTGGCTGATCAAACCCAAGTATTTTCAATTCCAACGCTAGGTTCATCTATTTTTTCGATTGAATTTATGGGTTCAAACGCCTGGATTGGACATAATGATGGTTTAATTACGGTAGTCGATAGGGCATCAAAATCTGTCCTTAAACACATTAAGGCTAGCACAAAAAGTGTGCGTTGTTTTTCGCTTTTATCTGATGAACAAATCGCAGTAGGGTATTCAGATGGGTTTATTCGAATTTTTGATTCTGATTTTCAGTTGCTAAACGCATTTCTAGCGCATGAAGCATCCGTTTTTTCTGTCCAAAACAGGGGAGGGGAGTTATATAGCGTAGGGAAAGATGCCCGAATAAAGCAGTGGAACCCTGATTTTACATTAAAAAACGAGGTAGTAGGGCATATTTATGCCATTCATGATCTGCAATTTTCTCCTGATGGAAATTGGTTTGCCACGGCTAGTATGGATAAGACGGTAAAGATCTGGGAGGCAGACAGCTTGAAGCTACGAAAAGTCCTCGATGCAACTAGACACGGGGGTCACAAGAATTCGGTTAATAAACTAATATGGAGTTCATTTGATGATTTGCTCGTTTCGGCATCAGACGATAAAAATTTGTCTGTTTGGAAAATTCAATAAAAATTTCCCTATTTTAGCATTTGTATACCTAAATCTATCAACACATTGGCAGCTTCCTTTTCAAAATCTTTTCGCGGTTACGACGTCTCTGAAGTAGACGCTTACGTTCAAAGTGTAGAAAACTTTGAAACCGAAACCGAAAACACCTTAGCAAAATTGAATCATAAAACAGCTGAATTAGAGGCTGAAGTGACTCGATTAAGAGAAATTGAATCCAGTTTATTTAGGGCCTTAAAATTAGCGGAAGAAAGTCAACAGAACTTTGCCGCGAAGATGGATAGAGAGGCAAAATCTATCTTGGATAAAGCCACTAAGGAAGCAGATGCCATTAAAAAGAGAGCGGACGTAGATTCTCAAAAGCAAGCTCTATTAACTGAAAACGAACGTAAGCAAACCTTAGCGCAAGCCGGACAAGAATTAAAAGAGCAAGAGCGTCAATTGCGCAATTTACATGAGGCACAGAAGGAAATTGCAGCTCAACTAAAGCATATTTCAGAACAAACCCTAGGTTCTATTGCTCAATGGAATACAAATGCTGTAATTAATCCGCCTACTTCAATTGAATCAAATCAAGCAACAGTCTCTAAAAGAGGTCGCAAGCCTGGGGTGAAAAATAAACCGAAAACTGCGAAGGAGAAACCTGCTGCTAAACCTAAGGTCGTAAAGGCGAAACCAGCTGCGAAACCAAAGGTAGCAAAGGCGAAACCTGTCATTAAAGCTAAACCCATGGCCGCACCTGCTAAAAGAGGCCCTAAGCCAAAGACAAAGCCTCCTATCGCTCAAACCACTAAGCCTGCCGGCAAACGCGGACCTAAGCCTAAAGTAAGCCTTGATACCGTTACAGATGACGGATTGCCTACCTTAAACAATGTTTTAGAGGCTTATGCAAAATCATCAGGACCTCGTGGAAAAGTAGGGGAGATCAATTAACATCTAACATGGCGAATTACCAGGTTTCTATCGATGATATTCGAATTTTTGCCTTTCACGGATTGTATCCTGAAGAGCGAATTTTAGGAAATTGGTATACCTTAGATGTGGTAGTTGAATCAGA
>CAIVPV010000264.1 GCA_903907915.1 uncultured Cytophagaceae bacterium | reverse complement strand
GATGTTTTATAATATAATTTAGCCTTTTCGTAGGCTTTCTTTTCTAATTTCTTACGTAAATCCTTAATCATTAGACTACAATCCTCCCGGTATTTCGATTCAGGATAATTATTCAAATAACTCTGTAATTCATTAATGGCGGATAAGGTTCCCGTTTGGTCTAAGTTAAAATTAGGGGAATCTTTGTAAAGAGAGAAAGCCGCCATATAAATGGATTCTTCTGCGTATTCACTTCGTGAAAAAACCTCAGAGAAACGCTTAAAGTGCGTATTTGCTACCGTATAGTTACTTAATTCAAAATCACATTTAGCTTGGTAAAAAGTAGCCATTTCTTGGGTTGAATCCCCCGTTAATAAGGGCAAAACCTCATCAAAAAGTATCCCTGCCTTATCAAACTCTTTTTTCTTATAATAGTCGACAGCAGCTTTGTATTTCGTAGGAACACTCGCGCTCTTTCTGAACTTCTCGAACTTTCCACAGGCACTTAAACCAATTAAGGCAACGAAACCAATAAGTATTTTATTTTTCAAATTCATAAGCCGCAAAGATACGTTTATTTTCTGAATTGTAGATGATAGAGTTGCGCATATAAACCATCCAAGGCTAATAATTCCTCTTGCGTCCCCCGCTCTTTAATTTCCCCTTTATCCATCACTAATATTTGATCTGAATTTCGAATAGTAGATAATCGATGTGCAATGACTACTGCGGTACGCCCTTTCATTAAAGTAGAAATCGCCTGTTGAATTAAAACCTCCGTCTCAGAATCCACAGAGGAAGTAGCTTCATCTAGAACAATGATTTTAGGATTATGGACCAAAGCCCGTACAAACGAAATCAACTGCCTTTGTCCAACACTCAGGGTTGCACCACGTTCTTTGACCTCATACGCATAGCCACCAGGTAAAGAGAGGATGAAATCGTGTACACCCACCGCTTTAGCCGCCTCGACCATTTTTTCGTAGGTGATGGACTCATCCCCTAAATGAATATTATAAGCGACTGAAGAGCTGAACAGGAAGACATCCTGTAATACAACAGCTATATTTTTACGTAAGGATCCGATTTCATAGGAAGTTAAAGGGACGCCGTCGATTTTGATTTCCCCGCTTTGGCAATCATATAAACGACCTAATAATCCAATAATGGATGATTTTCCTGCACCTGTAGCGCCTACAATCGCACACGTTTTACCGGCTTCAACAGTAAAACTCACATTTCGAACCACCCACTCAGGCTCTTGATAGGCAAATGTCACATCGGAAAACTCAATTTTCCCTTGAATCTGATCCGCCTGAATCGCACCATTATTTTGAATATAATCGGTCGAATCCAACAGGGTTAAAATGCGTTCGGTGGAAACAATTCCCATTTGAAGGGTATTAAAACGGTCCGCTAGCATGCGAATAGGGCGATAAAAAAGGTTAATAAACATGATGAAAGCGGTCAAGGTGCCCACTCCCATTTCTTCCTTCACAATATAAGTTGATGCCGCCCAAACGACGAGCCCTGTTCCGATGGCCGCGATAACGTCCGCCACCGGAAAAAAGACTGAATACGCAAAAATACCTCTAATATTGGCATCCCGATGCTCCTCGTTAATCCGATTAAATTTAGCCAATTCCTGCTTTTCGGCATGGAACATTTGAACAATTAACATGCCTGAAATATGCTCTTGAACGAAAGAATTCAAGTTTGCGACCGCTGTTCTCACCTCATTAAAAGACTTCTTAATGTATTCCTTAAACACATAGGTAGAAAAGACCATGAACGGAACGGTGACTAGTATAATCAAGGTTAATCGCCAATCTGCATAAAACATCACCCCGAGAATTAGGAATAATTGCAATAAATCGCCCGCTATGGAAGCTAATCCCTCTGAAAACACATCATTTAAGGTTTCAATATCAGACACCGTTCGAGTCACTAATCGACCGATGGGTGTCGCGTCAAAAAATGCTAAGCGCAGGTTGACAATCTTCTCATATAATTGAATTCGAATGTCTCTTATGACAGTTTGGCCAAGATATCCAGCCAAATAGGACGTTGAAAACTGCAAGAAAGTTTGCAAAAGAAGGGCGCCAAGCATCCAGCCCAGCATGCGAAACAAATCGGACTGAAAGGTCAGACCTAAATAATGATCTAAGGTATAGCGAATCAACAGGGGGACGACTGGTGAAATACCAGCCATACAGAGAATTAGAAAAACTAAAAACCAAAAACGAAATCGATAAGGCTGAATAAAGCCATACAAACGTTTAATGATGTGAAAATCGATTATTTTGGCTGAATTAACTTCTTTCACTGTTCATTTTATCGATAGTGGAGGAAGCCGCACACGTTCCGCAGCCTTTGGCACAATTCCCGGCATTCTTACCCCAAAACTGGTTGTATACTAACCGCACTAGATAAACTAGTGCTGCAGCGAATACGAGAAAGATGATGACGTTTTCCATGTTAATCAAACCACTTTGACTGCAAAGTTCCTAAAAATTCGGCAAAGATTGGACCTGCTCCAATAATTTCTCCAGAAAAAATGACATTTTGACCTCCTGAAAAGTTAGTCACCATTCCTCCTGCTTCTTCGATAATAATTTTTCCGGCAGCTACGTCCCAAGGTTTCAAATTTGCCTCAAAGAAGCCTTCAAAACGCCCGCAAGCCGTATAGGCTAAATCAATGGCCGCCGCACCCATCCGTCTTAAACCATGGGATGAACGCATTAGTTCCTTTAATAATTCCAGATATCGGTCTTGATACGAAAAATCGTAATACGGAAATCCCGTAGCTAATAAGGATTTTGACAGCGAATTTTCTGGCGAAACTCGAATAGGTGAACCATTCAGGTGAGCTCCATGACCCTTAGCTGCCGTGAACATTTCATCCCGATTAGGCTCATAGATTAAACCTAGAATGGGTTGTTTATTCAAAATCAATCCGACTGAAACCGCAAAAACAGGTAATTTATGCAAGAAATTAGTCGTGCCATCTAAAGGATCGATAACCCAATAAAAGCCATCCCCTACGTCCTCATAATTCGAAGATGTTTCCTCCGCAATGAATCCTGCCTCCGGAAAAATCTGAGAAAGTCCCTGCTTTAATTTAGCTTCTGCTTGTTGATCCACAAAAGAAACTAAATCGTTTGTCCCTTTATAAATAATGTCGGAGCTACTAAACTGAGTCGACTGTTGTAGAATCCATTGCCCTGTTTCTTTCACCAGGACGGAGGATTCTTCTAAAATGTCAACGAGAGGCTTCATTATTTTTTCGCCACCGCTTTTACAGGCGCGACAGGTCCTTTTAACCAATCCGCCAAAATCTGCTGTGTCTCCTTTAAATACGTATCCTTCGCATGCTTATCTTTTTCTTTCGACTCCACTTTCTTTCCATCCGCATCTAGCGATTCTGATCCAGCCATCGTAGCCATAACAGCTTCTGTTTCATCTGGCTTTTTCTTTTGATCATCTAATTCTTTCTTGCGCTTATCGAAATTCAAGGCAATCGAATTCGTTTCTTTCAACTTCTTCCAACGCTCTAAATCGTCTTTCAATTTCAATAATTCAGGTTTCGATTTAAGGCGTGTTTGGAAGGCCATTTGCAATTGTTTAACTGCAGCAGGATTCACTTTACCTGTCTTCGTAAAAGTAGTCGAACGAATCATATCCCAAGGCAAAGCACTGGGCTGAGAACTCTCTCCAAACTCTTCTGCCGAGAAGGCAGAGGGTAAAGCAAAATCAGGGCTAACGCCTTTATGTTGCGTAGAGCTTCCCGTAATACGGTAGAATTTCTCCAACGTAATTTTTAATACACCTGGATTTTCTTTTTCAGAACGTACAAAACGACTTAAATCTAACACACTCTGTACGGTTCCTTTTCCATACGATTGCTCCCCTACGATGATACCACGTTGGTAATCTTGAATCGCACCTGCGAAAATTTCAGAGGCCGAAGCTGAAAAACGATTAATCAAAACAGCCATAGGGCCATCGTAAACTAAATCAGGATTTTCGTCATTCTCCTGCGTGATTTGGCCGGTAGATTCTTTACGTTGAACCACTGGTCCAGACGAAATAAATAAACCCGTTAAATCAACCGCTTCTATCAAGGACCCTCCCCCATTATTTCGTAAATCAATTAATAAAGCATCGATTCCTTCCTTTTTAAACTCCCCTAAAAATTTACGGACATCGGCTGAAGTCGATTTGAATCCAGCTTCATTATTGCGCGCGCCTTCGAAATCGCGGTAGAACATGGGGATCGTGATTAAACCAATTTTAAGGGTTTTATCTCCTTGTTTTTGGAACAATATCTCCTTCTTAGCCGTCTGCTCTTCTAATTTAATCTTCTCACGAACAATACGTACTTCGGTAGTAGGCGAACCTGTTACACCCGAACCAGGTAAGATTTTTAAACGAACAACTGTCCCTTTAGCCCCTCTAATTAACTTAACTGCGTCATCTGTAAACCAACCGATGATATCCACGAATTTACCTTCATCTCCTTGGGCTACACCTACGATGCGGTCTTTCGGATTAACTTGCTTGCTACGGTAAGCGGGACCTCCAGGAACAAGGTCCACGATACTCACATAATCGCCGTCTAAACGAAGTGTCGCGCCGATTCCTTCGAAGCTTTGGGACATATCCTTATTGAATTCCTCCGCTGCTTTCGGAATCATATAGGTCGTGTGTGGATCTATACTTTCCGTGTAGGCGTTCATGAAAACTTGGAAAACATCCTCCGACTTCGTCTTCGCCATGTATTTTTCGGTACGCTTATAACGCTCCTTTAATTCACGAACAGACGTTGTATCCGCTTTTCCCCCAATTTTCCAATCCAATAATTGACGCTTCAAATCTTTTCGCCAATAATCATCCAGTTCCGCTTCCGATTTAGACCAAATAGCTTTCTCCCGATTAGGCTGATAGGTTTCGTCAATTGTAAAATCTGTCGGCTTATCTAATTGTGCATTGATGAATACATACCGCGCCTTCATACGCTTTTGATACGTATTATAAATCTGAAAAGCGGAGGTTAAATCGCCCAAATTAAGTGCTTCATCAATCGAAAAGCGATACTTTTCTAATTCCTTCATATCCTCCGCTAAAAAGAACACCTTATTCGGGTCTAATTGTTTGATATATGCATCGAAAATCTTCGAAGACAACGAATCATTCACCGGAATCTTACGGTAATGGTAATTGCTCAAAATCTCGAATACCTTACTTTCGACTTTGCGTTGTAAAGCGGATGGCTGTAAATCACCGTCCTGGTAGATGACCTGACTCTGCAAATCGGAACCATGCATAAACCAGACAACCAACAAGGAAAGTGGGATGAAAATAGGAAGTATCTTCTTCATAGTTTTATTTTTCGATCTCTAATAACTCTACTTCGAAAACCAAAGCTGAGTAAGGTTTGATTGCTTGACCACCTCCACGAACGCCATAAGCTAAATTCTGCGGGATGAATAATTTAAATTTCGAACCCACAGGCATTAATTGTAATGCTTCAACCCAGCCAGGAATTACCCCATTTACTGGAAATGAGATAGGTTCTCCACGTTGTACTGATGAATCAAACACCTGACCATCAATTAATGTTCCGTGGTAATGCGTTTTTACTTTATCCGTTGCCACCGGCTTAGGACCCGTGCCTAATTTGATGATTTTATATTGTAATCCCGATTCAGTTACGATGATAGAATCTTTCTTTTTATTATTTGCCAAAAACTTTTCTCCAGCCTCCTTATTGGGTAAAAACTCTTTGGATTGCTCTAATGCTTGAGCTTCTTGATTTTTCATCATGTAGGCTTGAACGATGCTTTGGCATTGTTGCTCAGTCAATTTTAAAGTACCCCCTTGCGTAGCAGCTTCAAAACCTTTAGCCACCATCGCTGGATTTAAAGTCACTTTTTGGGACTTAAAATTTTGTGCCACTAATACCCCTACGGCATAGGAAACGGAATCTACTTGATTCGAAAATTCCTTAATTGGTACCTTAGTCACCGAAATGGTCAATTTAGGTTTGGTTTTCGGCTTAGTCTGAGCAATAGAGGTTAAAGACACAAAACAAGATAGAATGGCAAGCAATTTAATTTTCATATTCATTGTTAATTTAATTTCTAATCAAAGATTCGAAGATAAGCAAAATTGGCTTTTTTTCAAGAATTTTAACGGCATTTAACTAGTACCCTTGGGTCACCCAAATTCAATTCTTTAAAAAGTCTTATGATTATCGACTTTTATTTTGTTAAATCATGGGATTATTCAAATTTCGTAGCTAATTTTGCACCCGAAATTTGATTGAAAATAAATTAGTAGAAATCAGTATAAAAATCATTAAACCCTCCATTTTATATGGCATCAGTAAGACCAGACGAAGTTTCAGCAATTTTAAGGGAGCAATTATCCCAAGCTAAAACTGTCGCAGAACTAGAAGAAGTAGGTACCGTACTCCAAGTGGGTGATGGTGTGGCACGTATTTATGGCCTATCGAACGTACAAGCAGGTGAGTTGATCGTTTTTGAAAACGGTCTGAAAGCTTTAGCCTTGAACTTAGAGGAGGATAATGTAGGTGCTGTATTATTAGGGGATTCTAGCTCTGTAAAGGAGGGTGATACCGTAAAAAGAACCAACCTTATCGCCTCAGTTAAAGTAGGGGATGGTATTTTAGGTCGTGTAGTGAACACCCTAGGTGAGCCTATCGACGGAAACGGTCCTATCGCTGGTGAATTATACGAGATGCCTTTAGAGCGTAAAGCTCCAGGGGTTATCTTCCGTCAACCCGTTACTGAACCATTACAATCAGGTATCAAAGCGATCGATGCGATGATCCCTGTAGGTCGCGGACAACGTGAGCTAGTAATTGGTGACCGTCAAACGGGTAAAACTGCGGTTTGTATCGATACGATTATTAATCAAAAAGAATTTTACGATAAAGGCGAGCCGGTATTCTGTATCTATGTAGCCATTGGTCAAAAAGCATCTACCGTAAAGCAAATCGAGCAAACGCTTCGTAAGGCTGGCGCGATGGATTATACAGTTGTCGTTTCAGCTTCTGCAGGTGATCCTGCACCGATGCAATTCTACGCCCCATTTACGGGTGCAGCCATCGGCGAATTCTTCCGTGATACAGGTCGTCCAGCTTTAGTGGTTTATGATGACTTATCGAAGCAAGCAGTTGCCTACCGAGAGGTTTCCTTATTATTACGTCGTCCACCAGGACGCGAGGCGTATCCAGGGGACGTTTTCTACCTTCACTCTCGTTTACTAGAGCGTGCGGCGAAGATCAACAGTTCAGACGAGATTGCGCGTAGCATGAATGATTTACCAGAGTCGATCAAACACTTAGTGAAAGGTGGCGGTAGCTTAACAGCTCTACCGATCATCGAAACTCAAGCGGGTGACGTTTCTGCTTATATTCCTACCAACGTGATTTCCATCACAGATGGTCAAATCTTCTTAGAAACAAACTTATTCAACGCAGGTATTCGTCCTGCCATTAACGTAGGTATTTCAGTATCACGTGTGGGTGGTAATGCACAGATTAAGTCCATGAAGAAGGTGGCAGGTACTTTAAAATTAGATCAAGCACAATTCCGTGAGTTAGAGGCTTTCTCTAAATTCGGATCAGATCTAGATGCCTCTACTAAATTAACGATCGACCGTGGTCGTCGTAACTTAGAGATGTTAAAGCAACCTCAATTCGCACCACAACGTGTAGAAGAGCAAGTTGCAATGATTTATTTAGCTACAACAGGTAACTTAGATAACGTACCTGTAGAAAAAGTTCGTGAATTCGAACAAGATTACATTCAAGTATTACGTGCGACAGAAAAAGCTACTTTAGAAGCTCTTGGTCAAGGTAAATACGATGATACATTAACTGCCACGTTAAAGCGTGTGGGTAATGAAGTAGCAGCTAAATACAAAGCATAAAATTAACAGACTATGGCTTCCTTAAAAGAAGTAAGAAATAGAATTGTATCCGTCAACTCGACGCAGCAAATTACCAAAGCCATGAAAATGGTTTCGGCAGCGAAGTTGCGTCGTGCTCAGGATGCGATACACCAAATGCGACCTTACGCCAAGAAATTAGCTGAAATGATTGCGACAGTTTCTGCTCAGTCAGAAGCTGGAGCAGAGAATCCTTTCACTGAAGTGCGCGAGATCAAAAATGCATTAATCATTGTCGTTACTTCGGATCGTGGACTTTGCGGCGCATTTAATGCGAACGTAGGAAAAGCAACCATGTCTTTAGTTCAAGAGAAATATGCACATCTACAAGCTAAAGGAAATGTGGAGGTTTTATCTTTGGGCAAAAAAGGAGCAGAATATTTAGCTCGTCGTGGTTACAAAGTGAACGATGCGCATACAGACATTTTCACTCGTTTGAACTTTTCTAACGTACGTGAAATTGGTGAAGCCGTATTAAAGTCATTTACTGAAAAGCAATATGATGTAGTGGAAATACTCTTCAACTTTTCGAAGAATGTGGCCACACAAATAATTCAAACAGAACAATTACTTCCTTTGGTAGCCTCAGAAACAGGTGAAAAAGCTAGCTCAGTAGATTACATTTTTGAGCCGACAGAAGAAGAAATTATTTCTGAATTAATTCCAAAGTCCATTAAATTGTC
>CAIVPV010000263.1 GCA_903907915.1 uncultured Cytophagaceae bacterium | reverse complement strand
GGGTATGTACGCATCCTGTTGCATCAATAGCTTCATCGAAAGATTTACGATAAAGGCAATCGAGATGACGGAAAGAATACTGTTTAGGGCGGTGAGGGTTACATTGAGGGCGACGTCGCCTTTGGCAATATGCGAATAAAGATTCGCGGAAGGACCTCCCGGAGCGGCTGCTAATAGCATTAAACCTACGGCTAATTCAGACGGAAGCGCTAAGGCTTTCACGATGAAAAAGCAGATGATAGGTAAGAGAATCATCTGAGTGCCCAGTCCTATGAGAACAGCTTTAGGGTATTCGTAGACCCGTTTAAAATCTGCGATGGTAAGCGATAAGCCTAAACCCGTCATGATAATGGCGAGGGCTATGGGCATTAAAACGACAGAGAGAAAGTTTGCTTGCATGCGATATTTTTTAAACCTTGCGGTGCTTAAAATTATAAAAATACTTGATCTTTCTATTAAAAATATTGGTTCGTTTTGCGCTACGTATTTTTTGCCCGTCCATCGTGGTGAAAAATGCGGAGTTGATGAACACGAAAGGTCCCGTCCTATTAGTGGTAAACCACCCGGATTCGTTTTTGGACGCTGTGATTATCGGTGCCTTGTATCCGCGGAAAATCAACTATTTAGCCAGGGGAGATGTGTTCAGAAATCCAGTCTTCGGGTTTTTGCTGAGGCAACTTCACCTGCTTCCGGTATTTCGCCAAAGAGAAGGCAAAGAGCATCTCCACCTAAACTCAAATACCTTCCGCCAGGCGGTGGAATGCCTCCGCAAAGACGGAATAGTCTTGATTTTCATCGAAGGAATTTGCCTCAATACCCACGCATTACAGCCATTTAAGAAGGGGGCGAGTCGGATTTTAGAGAGCGCACACGCGGAAGGAATCTTCCCGATTGTTCAGATTGCGGGAATAGGTTATTCGAGTTTTACGGCTTTTGGGAAAGGAATTCATCTGGCTTTTGAGAACTTGACGTGGCCTCAGCCGATCGTGGATGCCGTAGATCGCGTGCGATTTAATGCGACGGTTTTTGAGAAAATGGAGCGCTTGATTGAGGTGCCGCGGCATGTAAGTTTTCCTCGTGGATTACTCTATTATTTTGCCTTGCCTTTGTATATCCCGGTGCGGGCTTTCGCCTATGCGAAAACGAAAGGGACCGTCTTTTATGACTCGGTACTTTTTGCGCTTTTGCTCTTTACCTTTCCGGTCTATGTGGCGCTGGTAGTGACGATTGTTCTGAAAGTCAAATTGATTCTAGGCTGATGAATTTTCGTGCTGGGCGGCAGACGATGTAGCCAGTGGGTTTGCGTTTCACCTTTCATCACTAAAAGGCTTCCTGCTTCTAAAAAGACGTCTATTTTTTCGCCGGAATGTTTGTGTTTGAAACAGAATTTTCTTTCTGCGCCAAAACTTAGCGAGGCAATTGCCCCATTTTTTCGCAAATCTTTTTCACCATCACTGTGCCAGGCCATGCCTTCGGAGCCGTTGTGGTAGAGATTCAATAAACAGGAATTATAGGTTTCGCCGGAGTGTATTTCGGCGAGGTTTTTCAAGATTTGCAACTCTGGTGTCCAAGGCAAGGCCGTCTTCGTAGTTTTAGAATAGGTATAGGAAAATGGTTGATCACCATACCAGGCCACCTTGCGTTTCGTGATAATGCGTTTGCCGTAGATGACTGCTTCATCGTTTCGCCATTCGATTCTTTCGAGCAAGGCTTGAGTCATAGCCGCAGCCTCTTCAGAGGTCATCAATTTCCCGTAATAGTGCACGATGCCGTCACCTGGAAGCAGGTTTAGGGAAGGGTCCGCAGGAAAATCGAATAGTTGCATATTTCGTAAAAAGGGTAGTAGCACTAGCGCAAAAGTAGGAAAATATCCCTAATTTGCGGCATGGAAAAGCCTTATATCGTCGACCAAAAAATCGAGAAACATAGCACCCTAGTAATAGGCGAATACGAACATTGCATTTTCAAAAACTGCTTGTTCGAATCTGCCGATTTTCAAAATTTTCAGTTCAGCGACTGTACGTTTGAATCCTGTAATCTCAGCTTAGTTAAAATTAGCGGCGCGTCCCTCCAAAAAGTACATTTCAAAGACTGCAAAATGCAAGGACTTCGCTTCGAGGCTTGCAATCCTTTTCTATTCGAAGTGAGTTTCGAATCCAGCGTTTTAAACCTGTCATCCTTCTACCAAATCAAGGGGAAAAAGACAAAGTTCGCGGGCTGTTCTTTGCACGAAGTCGACTTCACGGAATCCGATTTCTCAGAAGCAGTTTTCGATGATTGCGATCTGGCTGGAGCACTTTTTGACCAGACCAATGTGAGCAAAGCGGACTTCCGCAGCGCCTTTAATTATGTGATTCATCCGAGCATTAATCAAATCAAAAAAGCGAAGTTTTCGCCGGATGGTTTGGCAGGTTTATTGCAAGGCTTTGACATCAGTATCTCCTAATATGAAAAAAATCTTATTCCTGCTCCTGCTGAGCACGTCTCTTTTCGCGAAAGGCCGCCTTCCTCGTACGATCGTTACCACGGATGGCGAAATCGATGACGTAGATACCTTCATCCGGATGCTCTTGTACTCGAATGAATACCAACTAGAAGGTTTAGTATATTCGAGTTCGATGTGGCATTATAAGGGTGACGGGAAAGGGACAAAATTTACCTCCGAAATGGAGATGACGCGCAAAATGTACGGCGCCAAAACCGATTTGCGCTGGCCAGGCGTTAGCTGGATTCAAGACTTGCTAAAAGCCTATGGTCAAGTGCATCCAAACTTGATCTTACATGATAAAAACTACCCATCTCCTGCCTATTTAAACAGCTTAGTGAAGGTGGGGAATATCGATTTCGAGGGAGAGATGGAGCAAGTGACAGAAGGTTCAGAATGGATCAAAGCGAAACTTTTAGATAAGGATCCGGAACCCATTTACTTGCAAGCTTGGGGTGGAACGAATACGATTGCCAGAGCTTTGAAGTCGATCGAAGAGCAATATTCGACGGCGTCAGATTGGACAAAAATCAAAGCGAAAATTTCTCTGAAAGCCATCATCTACACCGTGATGGACCAGGATGCGACCTTGAAAAATTACATCGCTGGTCATTGGCCAGAGATTCGCGTGTTTTATAATGCGCAGCAGTTTGCGAGTTTTGCGTATCCTTGGAAGCGCGTAATGCCTAAGGCGACGCAACCTTATTTCGAGGGAACCTATATGGGTCCTAAAATCATCCAGAATCACGGGCCTTTATTGAAAATGTATTATGCCTATGGAGATGGCCAAAAGCAGCCCGGCGACGACGAGCACATTCACGGCGATCCTACCAAGCTGAAGGATGCGCAATGGGGATCTTTTAGCCCTTATGACTTTATTTCGGAGGGAGATTCTCCTGCTTTCTTACATCTGGTGGATGTGGGATTGAACAATCTGAACCATCCTTCCTTTGGTGGATGGGGCGGAAGATTTGTGGCAGCGGAGGGAAATCCCTATCGATTTGAGGACAACGAAAAGGCCGCTGATTTTAATCCGGAGACGGGAAAATTAGATATTTCTTATTCCCAAACCCGTTGGTTAATCGCTGCACAAGAGGACTTCGCGGCCCGCGCAGATTGGTGTGTGAAATCGTATAAAGAGGCGAATCACGCGCC
>CAIVPV010000262.1 GCA_903907915.1 uncultured Cytophagaceae bacterium | reverse complement strand
TTTTGCAGGATGGGTTTTAGGCCAAACAAAATCCATCGACATACTCATCAACAATGCTGGATTTTTTATGCCAGGGCAAATTCAAAATGAGGAGGATGGGGCGTTAGAAAGACAGATAGAAGCGAATGTATATAGCGCTTACCATCTTACAAGAGCTTTTTTGCCTACATTTCAAGCCCAAAAATCAGGTCACATCTTTACCATTTGCTCTACGGCTTCGATCACCGCTTATACCGCTGGAGGATCCTATTGCATTAGTAAATTTGCGCTTTTAGGATTTACTAAGGTTTTAAGAGAAGAGACAAAGACACAAGGCATTAAAGTAACCGCCATCTTGCCTGGTGCCACATTAACCCCAGCATGGGATGGAGTGGAATTGCCTGAATCGCGGTTCATTCCAGCCGAAGATGTGGCTTCGACGATTTATTCGGCTTATACGATGAGTCCGTCTACGGTTTTGGAAGAAATACTCATTAGACCACAATTAGGGGACATCGAGCTATGACACCCTGGGATAAATATAGCCTCTCGGAATTACCTGAAATAGCTTTAAGCTTAATCAGGGAGGCCAAAGACTACCCCAATGTGTGGTTATTTCGAGGCGAAATGGGTGCAGGTAAAACAACTTTAATTAAAGAAATTTGCCATCAATTAGGGGTGGCGCAATCGGTCCAAAGCCCTACTTTTTCGCTTGTAAACGAATATGTGGATGGCCAAGGGAAACCCATTTATCACTTTGATTTATACCGATTAAAGAACGCTCAAGAGGCTTTTGATATCGGATTAGAAGAATATTTAGACTCTGGACATGTGTGTTTAATTGAATGGCCAGAGCAAGCAGAGGAGTTTTGGACCTTTGAACATCTCGAATTGAACGTCTCACATGTCGATGACGCACACCGTAAATTAGAAGTCGTATGGCGAAGATTTTAGAGCACAATCCATTTCAGGAATTACTTTCTAAGCAAGGAATCGCTCCTTTAGAGGCGATGGCGTGGACGAAGCAGAATGCCCAAAGCATCCGCATCAGCCTCCCTAAAGAGTCCGACCCTTCCGAAAATCGCATCTCACTAAGCCCACAAGCGGTGACTTTATTGACCAATAACGGTCATGAAATTGTCATCGAAAAAGGGGCAGGAGAGAGAGCTGGATTTAGCGATGCAGATTATTTACTAGCAGGAGCGAGTGTGAGCGAGGATGTGGCGATGATTTGGCAGAGTGCCTTAACACTGAAAATCACTCCGCCTAATGTAGATGAAATCTCCAGAATGAAAGAGGGTCAAGCCTTTATTTCGAGTGCCTCCTACCATCATTTATCCTCAGAAATAATCGATGCGATCAATAAAAAGAAATTGATGGCCATCGGTCTTGAATTTATTGAAGACAACGGAGGAGGTTTTCCCTTCATTAAAATAATGGCCGAAATCGCCGGGCAATTGATTTTACCAATTGCCACCGATTTAATCCAAAAGAAAAAAGGATTGTTGCTAGGCAATGTAACAGGCGTTCCGCCTTGCAAAATGGTTCTTTTGGGTGCTGGACAAGTCGTGGAACAGGTGGCGCGAGCGGCAGCGAGCGCGGGCATTCAGTTTCAAGTTTTCGACAAAGATATTTACAAGTTACAGCGCCTAAAATCAGCACTAGGTTTCCCTATCGTAACTCAGGTAATTGACTCAGAAAATCTAGCTAAAGCCCTGCAAGACGCCCAAATCATCGTAGGCGCTCTTCGTTCAGACACCGGCATTACTCCCTGCATCGTAACGGAAGAAATGGTCAGCAAACTGAATCCAGGCACTTTGATTTTAGATGTTTGCATCGACCAAGGTGGCTGTTTTGAGACTTCCGAGGCGAGTACCATTCATAAGCCCACCTTTGAAAAATACGGTGTCACGCACTATTGCGTACCTAATATTCCTTCGCTAGTAGCTCACACGTCTAGCTTAGCTATGAGCAACCTGATGACTTCGTTTATCTTGAAGGCAGGAAAAACCGGGGGTGTGGAAGAAATGCTTTGGCAGGGAAAATCATTCATGAAAGGCGTATTCTGCTACCGAGGCTACGTCACTCAAGCCAGCACCGGAAAATTATTCCATAAATCCGTGAAAGACATACAATTATTGTTACTAAGTAAGAGTTAAAATTATGATCGAAGATTACACCGCCCTCTCGAATGCCCCTAATTCCCCCGATTTAAATGGGAAATATTTAGGACTTATTTCATCCGATTTTATCAAAGTCGCTGACGCCTTGAAAGAAGCATCCTACCAAATCAAAAAGCGCGGCTTCTCCGATTTCCCCATCTTCGTCACCTCACAACGGCCCATCGAAATAGGTCAAAAACTGATCGGCGTGGCTGAATTGAACGAAAACAAGTGGAATTACCATGCCTCGATGATGGAAGAATTCGTTCAACGAAAACTCATTGCAGAGGAAAATATGGAACTTTTTGTCCAAAACTTCAAAGACATCGAAGAATTCGCCTGCCTCTTCGTGGTGGATGGGCAGTTTACTAATTTCGTGTTTATTCCTTTTCCGGAGGACAAATAGCAAAGACCAAAGTTCAAAGTTCAAATTAAGCTGAATTCTTTTGATTTAAGGTGATAATTGTACGACCTAAAATTTTAAGAATTTCCTCTAATTCTTCTAACAATTGATTTCCCTCTTCGATGTGAATTAGGTCAGATGCAATGAGCAATTTCAGCCAATAGCGGGTTTCTCTTGCTTCTTTGTAAGAAATTGAAATTTTGTAATGAAAATCTTTCTTTGAAAAGCCTCCGATAGCTTCTTCTAAATTTGCCCCTATGGATGTGCTCGATTTTAAGAGCTGTTTAGACAAAACAAACTCCCTTTTTTCATTTGAAAGCCTTATACAAATTGGTATTAAATGTAATGAAAATTGAAAAGCCTTTTCTTGAAGAATATTGGAGTAAGTCATAGTGGTGTTTTTTGTAAAACTACACCAGCAACCTTTGGGAACACACTAAATAACTGATAATAACTACCAACTTGTTGATTAAAATGCATCTTTAAACTTTGAACATTTGTCTTTGAACTTTGCTCTTTGAACTTTGGTCTTTGAACTTTGGTCTTTGGTCTTTGGTCTTTGCTATTTGGTATTTGACCTTTGGTCTTTGAACTTTGAAAACGGATGAAAATCCTGCACCATCTGCGTCAAATACGCCCGGTCCAAATGCGTATAAATCTCCGTGGTTAGGATTGATTCGTGACCTAACATCTCTTGCACCGCGCGTAAATCCGCACCGCCTTCAATTAAATGCGTCGCAAATGAATGGCGAAAAGTATGGGGGCTTATCACTTTCGTGATGCCTGCTTTTGCAGCCAGGTCTTTGCAAATCAAGAAAACCATTACCCGACTTAGACCAGATCCTCTCCTATTTAGGAATACGATATGAGTTGAATCTTTCTTGACGGGAACGGAGGGTCGAACAGATTCTAAATACAAATTCAAATACTTGAACGCATCCCGGCCGGCGGGAACTAGGCGTTCTTTGTCCCCTTTTCCGCGCACTTTAATGAAACCCTGGTCTTCATAAATATCGTCTCTTTTAAGGCCAATTAATTCTGATACGCGTAATCCTGCACCATATAGAAATTCTAACATAGCGCGATTGCGAACACCTTCTGGACTGGAAAGGTTAGCTTGATCGAGTATGGCAGTGATTTCGTCGAAAGAAAGTGTGTCTGGAAGTTTGCGACCCATTTGGGGATTCTTTACGTGAATCGTAGGATCTGCTTTTAAGGTTCCGTCGAAGACAAGAAATTGAAAAAAAGCCCGAATTCCGGATAGGGTTCTAGATTGAGTGCTGGCTTCGACCCCTAAAGCATGTAAATCTTTCAAAAATGCCAATAAGTGAGATTCCTCCACTTGATTAATGGCGATGGGGTTAGCGGATAAATAGGACGCCAACTTGTGAATATCGCGTAAGTAGGCTTCATGGGAATGTTTTGACAAGCCCCGCTCAATTTTCAAGTAATCACCAAAAGCCTGGATTTCTACATCCCACATCGACATTTTATCTTTAGAATCCCGTAAATTTAAAGTAATTACGTATTTTTACACTGCATGTCCCTTTTTAAATATGGTAAGAAAGAAAATATTGATCCTGAATGGCCCTAATTTAAATTTATTAGGCACTCGTGAACCTGAAATTTATGGGGCGCAGACTTTCGAACAGTTTTTGGAAATCTTACAAGATAAATTCGGAGAGCAACTAGAAATCTTCTATTTTCAATCGAATGAAGAGGGTGTTCTCATAAATAAATTACACGAGGTAGGATTCAGCTACGATGGAATTTTATTCAATGCAGGCGGTTATACCCATACTTCGGTGGCTTTGGGCGATGCGGTTGCGGCGATTAAAACTCCGG
Source organism: uncultured Cytophagaceae bacterium (assembly GCA_903907915.1). GTDB lineage: Bacteria > Bacteroidota > Bacteroidia > Cytophagales > Spirosomataceae > Aquirufa. Next base: position 693 of record CAIVPV010000262.1, on the reverse strand, counting down.
TCATTGAAATTCATATTTCGAATGTACACGCTAGAGAAGATTTTCGTCATCACAGCTACTTAAGCCCTAAAGCAAAAGGAATCATCGTTGGTTTAGGCCTTCGTGGTTACGAATTAGGGCTTTATTCCTTCCTATAACCCATGTTATCGTTCTACCCTGGTCCTTCTAAGGTACATCCAGAGGCCCTTGGATACATTCAAGAGGCTTTTGAGCAGGGAATTGTCAGCATCAATCACAGAAGTGCGCAGTTCGAAGCATTGCTAGAAGCTACCTTTCAGGAGCTGCATCAGAAATGGAATATTCCTTCAAATTATAACATCTATTTCGTTTCTTCGGCCACTGAGGCCTGGGAAATCGTTATTCAATCGCTAGTTAGAGAAAAGTCAACTCACTTATACAATGGTGCTTTTGGTAAAAAATGGGCCCATTATGCTGTGGCAGTTGCTGTATCTTTTGAATTCTCCATAGACCAAAGCTTAGTCGAAGTCAGTCGTCAAATAGGGCCCATTCAGGGCGATACGCTTTGTTTAGTCCAAAGTGAAACATCGAATGGAACCGGTCAACAAATACGCCGAGCAGATTATCAACTAGCTAATGATGCCCTCATCGCAGTAGATGCCACTTCCTCGATGGGCGGCATTGAATTACCGTGGAATGAGGCAGATGTTTGGCTTGCCTCCGTGCAGAAATGCA
>CAIVPV010000261.1 GCA_903907915.1 uncultured Cytophagaceae bacterium | reverse complement strand
TTAAAGCGATGCCAGGGAATTCAGAAGAAGGGGATATTTGTATTTGGGAAGATCAGTGGTTGTCGCGGCGCGCTTCGATTGAGAAACAAATTATCGCTCGTACGACACCTTTGCGTTCCGTTTTTGCGCGAGATACCCGAATCGTTCCGATTGATGCTGCTGCGGCTCGCAATTTTTTAGATCAGGAACACGTGAAGGGATTTTTAAAGGGTTCTAGTTATTTTGGTTGTATCGTTCCACCGCATCGGGTTTTTCGGGGAATCGAAAGTTCGTATTTGTTCGAGGGTCATCCGCTACTGGCGGTGGCTGTTTTTGGAAAATCCTTCATCATGAAAGAGTCAGGTTTAGCAGGTTGTTTGTCTGGCGAACTCACCGAAATTGCCACTTTATCAAGCATTCGTCTCGTAGGTGGTTTGACAAAATTCTTACAGGCCTACAAAGACCAGTATCCTGAAATGCACAATATAATGACCTATGTGGACAAGGAATGGAATACAGGGAAAGGTTTTTTGTCAGTGGGATTTTCTAAGATAGGAGAGACCGAACCCATTCAGTTGGAAAGTCGCGTGAATAAGGGAAATTTGAAACTACGTTATGTCTACTGATCAAAAGCTTATCGTTTTATTAGGTCCCACGGCGAGCGGTAAAACGGCTTTAGCCGTAGAAATAGCGTGCGCTTTAGATGGGGAGATTATATCAGCCGACTCCCGCCAAATTTACCGTCGCCTCGACATAGGCACCGGAAAAGACCTAAAAGAATATGGTTTCATCCCGTATCATTTAATTGATAGTCATGAAATAGGAGAGGCTTTCTCTGTTGCTCATTTTCAAAAAGCTGCATTTGATGCGATTAATGACGTTTTCGCGCGAGGAAAACAACCTATCCTCTGTGGCGGAACAGGATTATATATTGAATCCTTATTAGCGAATTACCAGTTTTCACACGTACCTCATTTTCTGTCTGAGCCGTTGGATATTCAATTTAACTATACCGTTTTTGGACTAGATCCGTCTACCGAATTAAGGCGAGATAGAATTTCAACCCGCTTCAAAGCCCGTTTAAAGGAAGGTATGCTCGAAGAAGTACAGCAGCTATTATTTGAAGGCGTACATCCCGAAGAATTACGTTGGATGGGCTTAGAGTATAAATGGATGGTGAATTATGTGGAGGGGGTGATTTCGCGTGAGGAATTTGAAAGAGGCCTTGAATCAGCTATTCATCAATTCGCAAAGCGCCAAATGACTTATTTTAGAAAAATGGAGCGCGCTGGGATCGTCATCAATTGGATTCCGGAGACCCTTGATTTTCAAGGGAAAAGAGATTTTATCTTACATTTTATCTAAAATTTTAGACAGAGCTATTGCAAAACGTGGAAAAACGCCTTACTTTTGCAATCTCTTAAGGAGACAGAGAGTTGGCAGAGTGGTCGATTGCGGCAGTCTTGAAAACTGTTGACTGTTACAGGTCCGGGGGTTCGAATCCCTCACTCTCTACCAGAGCGAAAAGCGAAACGAAAGTTTCGCTTTTTTTGTTTCAGGTCATTTAATTAAATTTAGGAATGAAATTATACCTAGTACCTACACCGATAGGAAATTTGGAGGATATAACCTTGCGCGCGATTCGGGTATTAGGCGAAGTAGACGGCATTTTAGCGGAGGATACGCGTAATTCTGGTCAACTCTTAAAGCATCTGAATATCTCCAAACCTTTGTATTCACATCATGCTCACAACGAACACATGGGTGTTCCTGGGGTAATTAAGATGCTGAAGGAAGGTAAAAGTTTAGCCTTGATTTCAGATGCGGGTACTCCAGGAATATCTGATCCAGGTTATCTTTTAGTGAAGGCTTGCGTAGATAATGGCATTGAAGTCGAATCGCTACCTGGGGCCACGGCCTTCGTTCCAGCTCTAGTAAATTCTGGATTCCCCACTGATCGTTTTGTGTACGAAGGCTTCTTGCCTCATAAAAAAGGCCGTCAAACTCGTTGGAAAGCGTTGGCAGAAGAAGAAAGAACCATTGTTCTATATGAATCCCCCCATCGTTTGGTGAAAGCTTTGGAACAAATAATCGAGTTTATCTCGGCAGATCGCTTAGTGATGGTCGGGCGAGAAATAAGTAAACTGCACGAACAAATGGTGCGAGGTACAGCGACAGAGGTATTAGCGTATTTCGTGGCTCATCCGGATAAAGTGCGGGGCGAAATTGTGATTGTAATTGCTGGAAAATAGATGAAAAAGATTCTTTTATTCTTATTGATTTCTATAGCTGTTAAAGCTCAATTGAGTTCAAAGGCTGAGGTGGTTTTAGTGACATTAGCACCAGGAAAGGAGTTGCACGCCGCTTTTGGCCATACTATTCTATGGATTAATGATCCTACAAATGGGATTGATCGGGCTTATAGTTATGGGACTTTTGATTTCAAAACGGAGAATTTCTATTTGAAGTTCTTGATGGGAACTTTACCCTACACGATTTCGGTGCATTCGATGCAGGACGAGTTTAATTATAATGCACAATACGAAAAGCGCGGGATGATTGCCCAAAAACTCCAGCTCGATTCACTCCAAAAAAACGCCATCTTCCAAGCTTTAGAGACTAATTTATTGCCTGAAAACAAAGAGTATGCCTATAAATTCTTCTATGATAATTGTTCCACTCGAATTCGGGATATGATTGAGAAGAATGCACCGGGGAAATACACATGGACGCAGAATCCTTCACTCGAAGGTAAATCGTACCGCGATTGGATGAACAAATACCTGGCTCCTAATTCATGGGTAACGCTAGGGATGAATTTAGCTTTAGGTATTCCTTCTAATGTCAAAGCAACAGCCTCTCAATCCTGTTATTTGCCTGATAATTTAGCGTCTGCTACGAATCTAGCCTCTAAATTATCAGCGAATCCTGTTAGTTTGTATGATGCGGAAGTTGCGCCAGAGGCAGGTTTTGATTTTACTGGCCCTTATGTAATCTTAAGTATTTTGACGGCATTAGTCGGATTTTTTACGTTTAAAAATAAGTTTCCTTATGCAGCAGATATAGCTTTATTTTCCATTATAGGGGTTTTAGCTTGGTTTGTTTTCTTTTTAGGAACGGCTACTAATCACGAGGTTATGGCATGGAATCCTGCATCTTTGATGCTGTTCCCTTTTAATTTTCCGCTAGTGATTTGGTTTGCTAGAAATCCTTTGAAGTGGAAAATATACCTTCAGATTATCAGCGTTTTGTGTTTTATAGGTATTGTTTGGTCAGGAATGCAATTTTGGCCAATGGTATTAGTCGGATTGCCTATATTTATCCGAGTGTGCTATTTATCCTTCATCAAAAAATAAATGCGTTACCTCTTACTTTTCATCTCCTTTTGTAGCTTTTCGCAAGAGGTCTTCAAGCCCATTAGCCCGCAGAAAGAATTTCAGCCGCTAAAGATTGAGCGCAATTTAAAAGCGGATGGACATTTAGATGAATCAGAGTGGAAATTAGCGCCATCAGTTCGGTTGGATTTTCAAGTGGAACCTTTTCAAGGTAGGAATGCGTCTTTTTCCTCTGTGGTCAAAATGCTGTATAATCACCATTTTCTCTATGTTGCGGCCATTTTAAATGACACCGTAGGTAAGAACGCGTATCGAGCACCTAATTTGAAACGAGATTATGTCTTCACGGAAAATGATTTGTTTGGAATTGCCATTGATGGATTTAATGATAAACGGAATTCGATTGTGTTGCAATCAAATGCTTATGGTGCACAGCGCGATTTATTGTCCTTTGATGATCGTCAATTTGATATCGATTGGGATGGTCTATACCGAGTTCGGACGCACCGTTCTGATTCTTCTTGGGTGGCTGAATTTGCTATACCATGGCAGACATTACGTTATCCCAAAACCGATGGTACTAAGTCGCAGGATTGGGGAATTAATTTTTTTAGAATAAGAAGATTCAGTAATGAACTCTCGGTTTGGTCGCCTCATCCACGCTCTATGGGCCCTTCTAGAATGGATTATGCAGGTAAATTAACAGGAATCATTCCTCCTCCACCTACAGCAACTAATATTCGATTTATTCCGTATTTATTACAGGTTTCTAAGAAGACAGAGGGCACAGAAATAGGAAATGCTAACCTTTCAGACTTTAAAGGAGGTGGGGAAATCAAATGGGCCATTAGTCCCACTTCCATTTTAGATTTTACTTTTAACACTGATTTTGCGCAGGCTGATGTAGATCGCCAAGTCAATAATATTTCCCGTTTCTCCGTCTTTTTCCCGGAACGCCGTCAGTTTTTTTTAGAGAATGCCTCGCTTTTTTCGGCTGGTTTAGCACCAATTAATGAGATAATAGGCGGTTCTATGTACATTCAACCTTTTTTTAGTAGGACCATTGGTTTAGATGCGAACGTGAACCCGATTGCCATTACAGCTGGAACACGTTTTGTTTTTCGATCAGAAAAAAGAAATCTAGGGGGTATTTATATGCGCCAAGG
>CAIVPV010000260.1 GCA_903907915.1 uncultured Cytophagaceae bacterium | reverse complement strand
TGGGAATGTTTGGGGCCTTTGCGTCCACAAGTCAGTTAACTCAAAAGGCAGATCAAAAGGCTGCCAAAGAGAGTAAAAAAGAAGAATATGCTTGTCCAATGAAGTGCGAAGGCAAAAAGACCTATGCTAAAAAAGGGAAGTGTCCTGCTTGCACAATGGATCTTAAATTAGTTAAAAAATAATCCTATGAAAAAGTTCTTATTTTTATTGATTCTGCCGTTTTTAACGCTTGCGGGCCCTAAAGAAACGGTTAAGATTAAAACTTCAGCCATTTGCGAAATGTGCAAAGAGCGCATTGAAAAGAATTTAGCTTTGACGAAAGGCGTGGCTAAATCCGATTTAAATCTAGACGACAAGGTCATCACCGTGGAGTTCGATGCGGCAAAAATCGATGCATCAGGTATCAGAAAAGTAATCTCAGAAACGGGATACGATGCAGATGAGGTGAAGGCGATCGCTAAAGACTATGCGAAGTTGCCGAATTGCTGTAAGAAGAAAGAGTAATCTAAATGGTGAATGTAGTTTTAAAGCAGAGAGCATAAAGCACAAAGAATAAAGTAGGAATCCCCTGCGGGGATGGATTCGTGAACTATTTCCTTCGAATTTTTTTAAAATAGTTCACATACTCATCGCCGAAGGCGATACCATCTTTGTGCTTTATTCTTTGTGCTTTATGCTTTAAAACTTTAGATTCGCCATTCACCATTACTTCTTCATACTCAACGCAATCCGCTTCCTTACCTCATCCACCTCCGTCACTCGGACTTGCACTTTTTGTGCCACTTTGACTACTTCATTGGGATCTTTCACAAACTTATCTGCTAGCTGGCTGACGTGAACTAAGCCATCTTGGTGAACTCCGATATCTACAAAGGCGCCAAAATTCGTAATATTCGTCACAATTCCCGGAAGCATCATTCCTATACGAAGATCTTTGATCGAGTTTACTCCCTCGGTGAATTCAAAAGCCTCAAATTGCTCTCGAGGGTCACGTCCTGGTTTAGCTAACTCTTCCATAATATCCGTCAAAGTAGGCATTCCCACTTCAGCACTTACATATTGACTCAGGCGGATTTGTTTGCGTAAGGACTCGTTCGCTAACAGATCCGAAACCTTACAGTTCAAATCTTTTGCCATCTTTTCGACAATTTCGTAACGTTCCGGGTGTACTGCGCTAGCATCTAACGGATTTTTTGCGTTGCGTATCCGTAAGAAAGCGGCTGCCTGTTCGAAGGCTTTTTCGCCTAAACGCGTGACCTTTTTTAGGTCTGATCGCTTGATGAAGGGGCCGTTCTTCGTGCGGTAGTCGATGATGTTTTGGGCTAATTGCGGCCCTAGGCCAGAAACGTAGGATAGAATCTGTTTCGAGGCCGTGTTTAATTCCACACCTACCGAGTTTACGCAGGAGATAACCGTATCATCAAGGGAGGCTTGGAGTTTCTTTTGGTCTACATCATGCTGGTATTGCCCCACACCGATGGATTTAGGATCAATTTTAACCAGTTCTGCCAAAGGATCCATCAAACGACGCCCAATGGAAACTGCGCCACGAACGGTCAAATCCTTGTCTGGAAACTCGTCCCGTGCCGCTTCAGAGGCTGAATAGATGGATGCTCCGCTTTCGTTCACCATGATTATGGTAATTCCCTCTAGTTTTAGTCCACGCACAAAGGATTCGGTCTCACGACCTGCCGTTCCGTTTCCGATGGCTATCGCTTGTACTTTGTATTGTTTCACCCAGGCTTGGATGGTTTGAGCGGCTTCTGCAGCCTGTCCGGGTCCGGTATGTGGATAAACTGCCGTGTTAGCTAAAAGTGTTCCTTGTTCATCCAGGCAAACGACTTTGCAACCCGTTCTGAAACCTGGATCTAGGGCTAAGACGCGTTTTTGGCCTAAGGGTGCGGCTAATAAAAGTTGTCTGATATTTTCTGCAAAGACACGAATCGCTTCTTCGTCTGCGCGTTTCTTCGCTTCAGCACGCATCTCGGTTTCCATGGCCGGCATCAGCAAGCGTTTATAGCCGTCTTGGATGGCCAGTCCCACTTGTTTTGCACAGGCATTGTTCCCTGTCAGGAAGCGGCGCTCTAATTTAGTTAAAACGTCCTCGTCTGGGCCTGTTAAGTTTAGGTTTAGAATTCCTTCGTTTTCGCCTCTGAATAAGGCCAAAATACGGTGAGACGGCGCTTGTGCCAAGGATTCGGACCAGTCGAAATAATCTTTGTATTTAATGCCCTCCTCTTTTTTGCCTTTCGCTACGCTAGATTTAACAGTCGTTTTGCGGGTAAATAGATTTCTGGCTTCTTCTCTCGCTTCTGCCGTTTCCATCATCTCCTCGGCTAAAATATCCCGAGCCCCTGCAAGTGCTTCCTCTACATTGTCTAAGTATTCAGCCGCTAAGACCTCTGGGTCTTTTAGGCCTTGTAATCGGATTTGGTTTGCGAGTTCTTGTAAGCCTTTTTCGCGGGCTGCCATCGCGCGCGTTTTGCGCTTAGGTTTGTAGGGAAGGTAGATGTCTTCTAATTTGGCCAAAGTCTCTGCCCCTCGAACCGCCTTCTCTAATTCTGGTGTCAATTTCTCCAGTTCCTTTAGCGACTTCAAAATTGCTTCGCGGCGCTTCTCTAATTCTACGTATTGGTCCCGTAAATCGCGAATTGCAGCCACTTGCACCTCATCTAAACTTCCGGTCGCTTCCTTGCGGTAGCGGGAAATAAAAGGAATCGTGGCGCCCTCGTCCAATAGGGCGATGGTTTTCCGAACTTGGTTTTCGGAAATGGAAAGGGAGTTTGATATGCGTGAGATCATGTATTTAGTGGACAGTGGGCAGTAGAGAGTGGGCAGTCCGGAGGAAATGAGTCCGGAGGAAATTCTTCACGAACTCATCGCCGCAGGCGATTCAATCTTTGAACTTTGCTATTTAACTTTCTGGAAATTCATTATAAAAATACCCCGCGAACTTCCAGATTTCCTGGATTTCAGAGCCCAAAATCGGGTAAGGATCGTAGGTCTTGTTCGTCGAGTTCAGGATCAAGACTTTGCGTTCTGCGAGGTGGTTGATGACCTGTTTTAACACGACGCCGTCCTCGCGGGTTACGACGATGCAGATGGTGCCGTCCTTGATTTGGGTCCAGTCTTCGACGTATTCAGCGAAGACTAAAGAGCCCGGTTGTAGGGGCAACATCGATTCGCCTTTGATGGGGAAAACGCGGTATTTCTTGTCTTTAGGCAGGAAAGGCACTTGGAACGTAGGGAGATCGCGGACGAAGTCGAGGTCGTCGTAGGAGGCGGTGTATCCTGCCAAAGCTTTGACCGGAACCATCTCGATATTCTCTTCATTGTTCGCATCGACCGTCGTAGCTAAAATTCGTAGCTTAGGTTTGTTCGACAGGCCGGGGATTCTTGTAGACAAATCTTCCTTCAATAATTCATCCACTTCTACCTTAAAAAACTCCGCTAGAGAGATCAAATCCATATATTTAGGCTCCGCTCTTCCGGACTCATACGAGCCCAAAGTCGGCTTCTTAATATTCAGTAATTCCGCTAGTTTTTCCTGCGACGTTTTCTCTGACATCTTGCTGCGTAAAAAACGTAAATTCTGACTAAAAAAAGTGCTCATGTGATTTGCTTATTAAAGGAAAATGAATAAAATTCGTATCTAAAATTTCTTCGTATACTTTTCGAAGTTACGAAAGGTATTCAAAATACCCAAATATCTACCAATTTTATGCAGGAGCGCGCGATTGTGCACATGGATTTAGACAGTTTCTTTGTCTCGGTAGAGCGACTCCGGGATACACGACTTGTAGGCAAGCCGGTCATTGTGGGCGGCGGGTCGGATCGAGGCGTGGTGGCGGCGTGTAGTTATGAGACGCGGGCCTTTGGGGTACGTTCCGCGATGCCTATGAAGATGGCGCTGAAACTGTGTCCCGATGCGATTGTCTTAAAGGGGGATTACGAGGCCTATGTGCAGCATTCGGAGATGGTGACTTCGCTGATTATGGAGCGCGCGCCTTTAGTGGAGAAGGCTTCGATTGATGAGTTTTATTTAGATATGACGGGGATGGAGCGTTTCTTTGGTTCTTACGCCTTTGCCCAGGATCTGCGGGATAGAATTAAAAACCAGATCGGATTGCAGATGTCGTTTGGATTGTCGGTGAATAAGACGGTTTCCAAAGTCGCTACGAATCACGTCAAGCCCGCCGGGGAGTTTCACGTGCCAGCTGGTCAGGAGAAAGCCTTTTTAGCACCGATGACCGTGAACAAGATCCCGATGATAGGTGCCGTCACGGCCCAGACCCTGCGCAATATGGGGATTGTTCATGTGGGGACGCTCAGCCAAATGCCACAGCGAGTATTAGAGCGAACCTTTGGGAAGTCGGGGACGATGCTTTGGGAAAGAGCCAACGGCATCGATTTGCGTCCTGTGGTGCCTTATTCCGAGCAGAAGTCTTTGTCTAAGGAGATAACCTTTGAGCAGGATAGTACGGATGTGATCTTATTACGACGGATCCTGGGGTCGCTGACCGAGCAACTGAGCTATGATTTGCGCAAGCTGGGGCAATGTACGTCCTGTATTACGGTGAAGGTGCGTTACTCGAATTTTGACACCCATACCCGTCAAATCAGTATCCCCGCTTCCGCCAGCGACCACCGCCTGATTCCGGCGGTCTACGAATTGTTCGAGAAGCTGTATGATCGGAGGCTATTAATTAGGCTGATCGGGGTGCGCTTCTCGAAGCTATTACAAGGCCAAGAGCAATTGAACCTGTTTGATGACGGGGCTAAGCTCGTGCCACTTTACCAGGCGATGGATTCCCTGAAGAACCGCTACGGCGAGTTTTCCATCTTGCGTGCCAGCGGATTGATGGGGAGTGCCGAACGTAGAAATAGGCTGCCTTCTAAAAATGAATAGATGTATTTGAATTGCCATTCTTACTACAGCTTGCGCTATGGCACGCTTTCGCCTGAGCAATTAGTTCAGGAGGCGAAGGCGCGCGGCATTACGTCGTTGGCCTTAACGGATATCCACCGGAGTTCCGGCGTCTTTGATTTCGTGCAGGCGTGTCAGCAGGAGGGGATTAAGCCCGTGGTGGGGATGGAATTTACAGCGGGTTATGTGTGTTTAGCGCGGAATGAACGCGGTTTTGTGCAGATTAATGATTTTGCGACGAAGTATTTAGTGTCCAAAGAGCCCTGGCCAGAGCGACCTCCCGTTTCAGACGATGTGTGGACGATTTATCCGTTAGCGCTGCGGAAAAAGATTAAGACGCTGGCTGGTCCGCAGGAGCGCTGGGGCGTGCGAGCGAGTGACCGGAATTTGCTTTGGAAAGAAAAAGACCTACGTGATTTTGTCTGGTGTCAGCCGTTTACTTTTCTGGATCAGCGCGGGTTTTCGATGCACCGATTGCTGCGCGCGATCGATTTGAATACCTTATTGAGTAAACTTTCGCCTAAGGACCAGGCGCAGGCAGACGAACGTTTCTATACTCCTGCTGAAATAGCGGCCTCTTGTGCGGATTACCCGCAACTGTTAGTGGAGGCGGATAAGATTCTAGCCGATTGCCATTTTAGCTTTGATTTTAAAAAGCCGAAGAACCGTTCGCTATTTAGTTCTTCCAAAGAAGACGATTTAGCCCTCCTCACCAAGTTAGCTTACGAGGGTTTGCGTTACCGCTATCCGCGGGGGGATCGCGAGGCGAAGGCGCGGGTGGAAAAGGAATTGAAGATTATTCACGAGCTGGATTTCAATGCCTATTTCCTGATTACTTGGGACATTATTCGTTATGCGCGTTCTAGAGGTTATTTTCACGTGGGGCGTGGATCTGGAGCGAATTCCATTGTGGCCTATTGTATCGGGATTACAGACGTGGATCCGGTCGAATTAGACCTTTATTTCGAGCGTTTCATTAATAAGCACCGGACGAGTCCGCCGGATTTTGACATAGATTTCTCCTGGGATGAGCGGGATGACATTATCGATTACATCTTTAAGCGTTATGGGGCGAAGCACGTGTGTTTGCTGGCGACCTATGTTACGTTTCGGGATAAGTCGATTTACCGAGAGCTAGCGAAGGTTTTTGGTCTCCCCAAAGCCGAGATAGACGCCTGGCTCGATCCCGCCACGGCGATGCGGGAGGTGACTTCCGAGTTGCAGCAGTTGATTGTCAAATACGGCCAGCTCCTGCTCGATTTCCCTAATTACCTCAGCATTCACGCGGGAGGAATCCTCATTTCGGATGCGCCTTTATCCGCTTACACAGCTCTAGAGGGAATGCCCAAAGGTTTCCCCATCTGTCAGTTCGATATGTACGTGGCGGAGGAAATCGGCTTTGCGAAGTTTGATATTTTGTCCCAAAGAGGCCTCGGCCACATCAAAGAGTCCGTCGACATCATCCGAGCAAACCGCGGGATAGACGTCGACGTCCACCGCGTCCAAGACTTTATGAAAGACGAAGGCGTGCGCAAACAGCTGATGCGCCACGAGACGATGGGCTGCTTTTACATCGAATCACCCGCGATGCGCTCGCTCTTAAAGAAGTTGCGTTGTCAAGATTATATCACGCTAGTCGCCGCATCCTCCATCATTCGCCCCGGTGTCGCCTCATCCGGGATGATGAAGGCCTACATCGAGCGTTTCCACGCCCCCGATTCCTACGAACCCGTGCATCCGCTGATGGGGGAGCTGATGAAGGAAACCTATGGTGTGATGGTCTACCAGGAAGACGTGATCAAGGTGGCTCACTATTTTGCTGGTTTGACCTTAGCGGAGGCCGATGTATTACGTCGCGGGATGTCAGGGAAATACCGCTCTAGAGCCGAATTTGACCGCATTAGGCAGGCTTTTTTCGAGAATTGTGCTGCCAAAGGCTATCCAGAAGCCGTTTCACGCGAGGTGTGGAGGCAGATGGAAAGCTTTTCGGGCTATTCCTTTTCGAAGGCACACTCGGCATCATTTGCCGTAGAAAGTTACCAAAGCCTCTATCTGAAGACCTATTATCCGCTCGAATTTATGGTGGCGGTAATCAATAATTTTGGGGGATTCTACCGCACTGAATTTTATGTGCACGAGGCGAGACGCTGCGGAGCAGAGGTGGAGGCACCCGAGATTAATGAGAGTGATTATCTAACCCGAATCGAAGGCAAGCGCATTTATTTAGGCTGGGTACACATCAAAGGTCTGGAGAAGCGGGTCATTCAGGAAATATTGGAAGCGCGGAGGCAGTCTGGGCCTTTCCGTTCTTGGGAGGATTTTGTGCACCGCGTCTCCATCGGGCTAGAGCAATCGATTCTTTTAATTCGGATCGGTGCTTTTCGGAATTTAGGTCAGGCCAAAAAACCTTTGCTCTGGGAGGCGCACGCCCGCTTCCAAGGCAAAGTCTCTACGGTGGTTTCGATGGAGATCTTCGAGGAACTCTCCCCAGACATCGGTGTTTTACCGCCGCTTATTCACGAACCCGAGGAGGATGCCTTCGACCAATGGGAGATTCTCGGTTTCCCCCTCTGTTCACCTTTTTTATTGTTAGAGGAATTACCAGAAACCTTATTAAATGCGGATTTAGTTTTACCCAAAGGCGATATCATCGGCTACCTCGTCACCTTAAAGTCCACGCGAACAAAACAGGGGGAGCGGATGTATTTTGGCTACTTTGTGGACCTGCAAGGCGAATTCTTTGATACCGTCCATTTTCCCTCCGACCTGAAGAACTATTCTTTCCGCGGAGGCGGTATTTATTGGATGCAGGGCGTTTCGATGGACGATTTTGGCCACCGAACCCTGCGCGTGCAACAATTGCGGAAGTTAGCGTGGCGGGTGGATCCGCGTTATTCATAATTTAAAATTTCAAAGACCAAAGTTCAGAGGTAGTCAAGAGGTCGCCGCAAGCGGCCTAGTCGTCACTTCGTGACTTAGTCAAAAAACTACTTTGAACTTTGCTCTTTGAACTTTGACTCCGGACTAAATCGCACAGCGATGACTAAGACGAAGTCGACTAAGTCCGCAGGACGACTGCCGCTGCGGCGCTTAAACCTTTTTCCCTTATCTTGCGTTATGCTATAAAATATAATCACATGAAAAAGATTCTAGGATTAGTACTCGTATTCATTAGCCTGCAGGCTTGTGGACAACAACCCAAACAAACGCCTAAACAAACGATAGCAACCACAGCAACGAAAACGATGGAAAATTTGCCTAAAACAGAGGCCGAATGGAAGGCTAAATTAACGGACGACGAATATTATATTTTACGCCAAAAAGGCACAGAACAGCCCTATACTGGAAAATTTTTAATGCACAATGAGAAGGGGATGTATACCTGCAGAGGTTGCGGCGCACCACTTTTTAGCTCAAATTCGAAGTTCGATTCGCATTGCGGTTGGCCTAGTTTTGATAAAGAAGTAAAAGCTGGAGTTATCAAAGAAACCGTAGATAACACCCTAGGCATGCGTCGTGTCGAAATCACCTGTGCTAAATGCGGAGGCCACTTAGGTCACGTATTTGATGATGGACCTACCTCTACAGGTTTGCGTTATTGCGTGAATTCGGTGTCGATTGGGTTTGAGGCGGCTAAGAAATAAATTTCAAAGAGCAAAGTTCAAAGTTCAGAGTTGGAATCGCCAAAGGCGATACTATTTGAAATACTTAATTTAAATTCTTTGAACTTTGCTCTTTGAACTTTGTAAACTGACCACTGACTACTGTCCACTGCCCACTGACTTGTCTAGTTCCTCTTTCCCAATCAACCCCACACTCGACCACGTCTTTACGCCATTCTTGTACATTTCTAGGTAGGGGATTGCTTCGATTTTCTTGGATTTAGCCAGCTCTTGGTTTTCGTCTACATCGATTTCGATCAGTTCGACTTTCCCGTTTTGCGCTTTAACCCATTCCTTCAAAATAGGGCTTAATTGCTTACATGGGCCGCACCAAGTGGCATTATAGTCGATGATGACCATCGGTTTGCCTTTGATTTTATCGGCAAAACTAGCTTCCGTTAATCCCACTGATGCACTCGCTTTTGTTTCACCTGTAGCGACAGGCAAATTAGCCGATTGCCAAGCTAACATGCCGCCAGTTAAATTGACGATTGATTTAAAGCCCATTTCTTTTAGCATTCCTGCAGCTGAGGAGGATCTAGCTCCAGATAAGCAGTACACGAAAACGGTTTTATCCTTCGCTAATCCATCAGCGATTTGTGCGAAAGTGGGAGAGCTTACATCTGCATTGATGGCTCCTTCGATGTGGCCATTTTGAAATTCATCACTGGTTCTCACGTCCAAAACCTGCACTCCTGACTCCCCAGCCATGGCTGTTTGGAACTCTGTGGCGACTAGGTCTTGTAGTCCTTCTTTTGGCCCACAAGAAAATAATAGACCAATGATTACAAATGAATATAGAATGTTTCTCATTTTGAATGCTGTTTAATGATTCCTTCCAAAGTACTCGCCGGAATAACTCCTGACTGACGCCAAACCGACTTTCCATCCTTAAAAAGGATCAAGGTGGGTACGGAACGGATTTGGAATTTATCTGCTAAGGTACGATTCTTGTCGACATCGATTTTAATGATTTTGGCAGAATCTCCAATTTTAGACTTTAATTGCTCTAAAATAGGCTTCAATTGCTTGCATGGACCACACCACTCAGCTGAAAAATCAACTAATACGGGTTCTGGTGATTTCAATAGTTCGTCGAATTTGCTCATAATAATCAGTTGTCAGTATTCAGTATCCAGTAAACAGTAGTCCGGAGGGAATGAGTCCGAAGGAAACATTTATCATTCACCATTTACCATTCAACATTCACCATTTTCTAATATCTTAAATTGCCCCACGCTCCTCCATTATACACCTGCGTATAACCTGCTGCTTGAAGTTGTCGGCGAGCCATTCCGCTACGGCTTCCCGAGCGGCAACAAGTAATGATAACCTGATCTTTCTTTAATTTGTTCAAATTAGATCCTAAAGTTTGTAAGGGTAAGTTGATGGCGCCTTTAATGTGCCCATCTTTAAATTCTGCTGGAGTGCGAACGTCCACAAGTGTTGCACCATCTGCTAAAAGAGCTTTATAGTCCACCTTTGGTCCAAAGCCAAATAAATTCTTTAGTAATTCTACCATATTTTCTGTGTTTATATAGGCAAATATAGTTCGCTGAATTTAGCTTAAGCGTGACATTTGTCCGGTCCTTATTTTTGGGCTTTGAATTGTATTACTTCTGCTAAACCTTGGTGTAGCGGACCTTCATCTAAAGTGCGTTGTTTCTCTTCGTTTAGAAGAATTTTTAGGCTAATGAATTCAGTAGCTATGGTCGCAGATGAAAATAACCATTCGGAGTTTTTAGGTCCACCAGAACTTAATCCGAGTTGACGCTGATTGAAACCTTCCAATAAAATTAGGCCGCCTGGTTTTAACCAAGATATACATTGCTTATAAAAGGCTAGTCTTATCTCTAAAGGCAAATGAAAATAGGTTAAGGCAATGACGTCAAATGATTCCAAAGGGAATTTCACGAGTGTCGCGTCTGCCACTTTA
The DNA here is from genome assembly GCA_903907915.1 of uncultured Cytophagaceae bacterium. Lineage (GTDB taxonomy): Bacteria > Bacteroidota > Bacteroidia > Cytophagales > Spirosomataceae > Aquirufa. The sequence continues at coordinate 23,139 of CAIVPV010000260.1, read as the reverse complement.
AAGTGAATACGTGTTTTCTCGGCTGATGCTAATCTTTCCGCCTTTACTTTTCCTTGTTCGCTTAGGTCAAAAGCGTGCACTTCCCAGCCTTTTTTAGCTGCGAAAACAGCATCTCGGCCTTCTCCAGCCCCAGGAAATAAGATTCGTCCCGCTGGCATTTGCCGTAATTGTTCCGCCATAAAGTCATTTGGATTGATTCCATATTGGTAGTTGTCTTGCTGATATCGCTCGTTCCACATTGCTTTCATTCTATAAAATAAGTAAGTTTAAAAAAAAATATCTATGAAAAAATCAATTCTGTTAACTCTCTTTGTTGCTTTTCTTTCCTTAGCAGCAAATGCTCAATCTCATAAAGTAGTTATCCAGCTGAATACATCAGATACCTTGGTTTGGCATGGTGCGCTAAAAAACATTTCCAACCTCCAAACGGCTTTAGGTTCATCCACTCAAATCGAGCTAGTTGCTCATGGTGCTGGAATCAGTATTTTAGTTGATGGTAAAACCACTCAGAAAGCTAAAATTGCTGAACTAGCTGCCCAAGGCGTTTTATTCAAGGCTTGCGAAAATACTATTCGCGAACGTAAAATTGATCGTGCGACTATTTTAACACAAGCGGGTACTGTTCCCTCAGGTGTCGCTGAAGTCGTTCTCAAGCAAGAGGCCGGCTGGGCATACTTAAAATATTAATGAAAGGCCGCTACGTTTAGCGGCCTTTTTTTTTACATTTTTCCCGGAAGAATTTGATTCCAATACAAATAGGGAAGTAGGTATTTCTTCATTTGGTACATCGACCAGCGTTCCTTTGACTGATCAAAGGGGAAAGTTTCCATTGGATTATTGTTGTAATCAAACTCAGCTAAGACGAGTTTATCATACCCTGTAATGATGGGGCAGGATGAATAACCACTGTAGGAGGCAGTCATCGATTTTCCTTTCATTACGGCTAATAAGTTACTTACCACTACGGGTGCTTGCTTGCGAATCGCTGCCCCAGTTCTAGAAACAGGTAAATTTGCGGCATCTCCGCAGGCAAATATATTCTTGTATTTCGTATGCTGCAGCGTGTGCTTTTCCACATCTATCCATCCATTAGGATTTGCGAGAGGACTTAATTTGATAAAATCGGGGGCGGATTGAGGAGGGGTTACGTGAATCATATCGTATTCAACCCAGTATTCCTGGTCTTTATTTGCCTCTCCTATTCCCACGAATTTTGCTTTTTTAGCAGGGCCGTCAATTTCGGTTAATTTGACAAAGAATTGCGTATAAATGCCATAACGATCGATGACCTCTTTTAATGTATTCTCGTATTTCTCTACGCCAAAAACTCGTGTTCCTCCGCTCCAAAACTCGACCTTCGAGTCAATGTCATTCTTTTTAAAATAATCTGCTGCTAAATACATAATCTTTTGCGGAGCTCCACCACACTTAATAGGCGTATTCGGATTCGTGAAGATGGCTTTTCCACCTTTGCAATTTTGAATGCATTCCCAAGTATAAGGTGCCGTTTCAAAGCTATAGTTAGAACACACCCCATTTTTTCCTAAGTTTTCTTTTAATCCTTTTATCTCTCCCCAGTTCAATTGAATGCCAGGGGCAGCAACAAGGTATTCGTAACTTAGGTCTGTGCCGTCTGCTAAGGTGATTTTATTTTCTTCTGGTTTGAACCCTAACACCATTTGTTGAATCCAGGTGGCGCCGTCAGGAATTACAGAGGATTCCTCTCTCTCGGTATCTTTTATGTTAAATTCTCCACCGCCTACTAAGGTCCAGGCTGGTTGGTAATAATGCTTCTTTGCTCCATCTATGATGGCTATATCTAAGGTGGAATCTTTTCTTAATAGTTGTGCTGCGATTGATATGCCGGCATTCCCTCCGCCTACGATTAAAATGCTGTGATGAGTTTTCATGGTTAACGATTTATTGTATGATCTGTAATATTAGCCAAAACCAAAAATGTAAAACGTGATTATTGTCACTTTTGGGTTTTCGTGCGATTTATCACGTTTTGCCCTGTCAAATAGAATCACCTTTGGCAAAACAAAAAATAATAACATGAAAAAATTAACCACGCAATTATTTGCCCTAGTTCTAGTGATTGGATTAACGAGTTGTTCAAAAAACAATGATCCATTTGATAATGGCCAAGTGAATATGACAACAAGTCTAGCCACTATTAATCAGACAGTCATTAATTTACCGACTGAACCTTTGGAGGATGCCGAAAAGGCACGTATTCTCTTTATTCGATAAGAAGAAAAATTAGCTTATGATGTATATCAAACGATGTTTGATCAGTATGGAGTTAATGTATTTCAAAATATCCCCAATAGCGAAATGAGTCACATGGAAGCGATGCTTTCGATTATCAGGAAATATAATTTAATCGATCCTGTCGAAACGAATGCCCGGGGAGTTTATGCAGACCCTGCATTGCAGGCTCTTTACACACAATTAGTTGCTGCTGGACGAGTAAGTTTATTAGCGGCTTATCAAGTGGGAGCAACTATAGAAGATTTGGATATTAGTGATTTGAATAGTTCGTTAGCTGTGACCAATAATCAGGATGTTCGCTTAGTCTATGATTTTTTAAACAAGGGTAGCAGAAATCATATGCGCTCTTTTTATAATAATATTAAAAACTGGAATGGTACGTATATCCCTGTATACATTACACAAGCGGAATTTGATGCGATTGTTAATTCAGCCATGGAGAGATTTTAGCTGTAAACCTGCTGTGACGAAAGTCACAGCAGGTTTAATAATAAAAAGATAAATTCGTATTAAATTTCGTTCATATGGCTTTATCTACTTCTTCGGGCAAATCATTATTTCCTTCTTTTTTGTATCTCCTTTTATTGGTATTGGTAAGTTTATTTACTTTTCTAGTATTCAATCAATTTGATTATTCCCAAAGTTCAGAGGCTGATTCCACCGCTGTTTATGCCGCTCCTGATTCCAATTTCACTCATGTATGGACGGCGCCATCTGACTGGCGGATGATGTATTTGAAGTCGGAGGAGAAAGAATTAGTGGTGTATGGTCGGGAATTAATTGCCCACACGTCTGAATATTTAGGGCCAAAAGGTTCCGTCAAGGCCATTTCCAATGGGATGAATTGCCAAAACTGTCACTTAAATGCGGGCACCCAGCCTTGGGGAAATAACTATTTCGCCGTTCAGTCTACCTATCCGAAATTTAGGGCTCGCTCAGGCGCTATAGAGGATCAAGTTAAGCGCGTAAATGATTGTTTTGAACGTAGTTTGAATGGGCAAGCATTGGCAGCTGAAAGCAAGGAGATGCGGGCGATTTTGGCCTATATCAAATGGCTAGGCACTGATGTTAAGAAAGGCAAGTCACCTAAAGGATCAGGGATTTTTAAATTAAAAGGTTTAAAGCGTGCGATTGATCCCACCAAGGGTGCTGAAGTGTACGCATCCAAATGCCAGTCTTGTCATCAAGCAGATGGCAGTGGCGTACTGGCTGAAAATGGGGAATCGTATACTTATCCTCCGCTTTGGGGACCCCATAGTTACAATCATGGCGCTGGGCTTTACCGTATGTCAAATTTCGCAGGATATGTAAAATACAACATGCCTTTAGGAGCGAATTACGAGAAACCTCAATTATCAGATGAGGAAGCTTGGGATTTAGCTGCTTATGTGAACTCCATGCCGCGTCCTGGTAAAGATTTATCCAAGGATTGGCCTAATATCGCAAAGAAGCCTTTTGACCATCCTTTTGGTCCTTATGCTGATCCATTTACGGAAGAACAACATAAATACGGACCTTACAAGCCGATCAAGGCTTGGGCGGAAAAACATAAGTAGAAACTAAGAGTCAATATTACTCTTCAAATCCATTCTCGAGTGAAGTATTCTTACAATTGTGATTATTTCAACAGAGGTAATTGAATAGAAAATTACATGTTTAAGTACTAGGAATCCTCTCAATTTGTCATAAACATGATCATATTTTCTGCCAATTGCAGGAGTGCTAGAGAGCAATTGAAAGGTATCTATCAATTCTTGATAATATTCATCCGCTTGTTTCTCTCCCCAATTAATTCGTGTAAAATTCCAGATTTCAGCTATGTCATGTACTGCTTTTTGAGTCAATACATATCTACTCATTTCTTTTTAGAGCCTTTAGCGAATTGAGGTGTTCAATCGGGTTGAAAGCTTCAGAAATACCACTTTCTATTCCAACTTGGATTGCATTTTTTAATGCGATTCTTTTGTTTTCTTCATCTTCCAATAATCTAAGTCCTGCACGAATTACCTCACTTGTATTTTTAAATCTTCCCTCTGAAATGGTATTCTCCACAAAAGATTCAAAATAATTACCCAATGATACAGATGTGTTTTTTCCCATGATCGAAATTTTTTCTAAATGTACCAAAAATTGGTAATTTAAAGACGATAGTGGATAGGAATTTATAGGAGTGTAGTTTTGCATTTAAGGAATGGTGATGATGAATAGAGCTTGTAATCTACCTATAAAACCATTTTTACCCTATCAGTTAGTTGGTAATCCACATAAACAAAAGAGGGATTCCGACTTAAACCGAAATCCCTCTCTACTCTATACTCTCTTATCTCTTAGTGAGGCAATTGATCTCTAAACTTGCCATACACCCAAGTGCCCGCTGTTGCGCTTAGGACAACAACTAATATGACAAATGCTCCTGTACCCACCTGAGCAAAAAGAGGGCCTGGGCAGGCGCCGGTTAATGCCCATCCAAGACCAAAGATTAAGCCACCAATGATTTGGCCCTTATTAACCTTCTTGTCTGTGAACGTAATTTCCTCTCCGTGGATACTTTTTACCTTGAATTTTTTAATTATATATACGGAGATGGCTCCTACTACCACGGCTGTACCGATTACACCATACATGTGAAAGCTTTGTAAGCGGAACATTTCCTGGATACGAAACCAAGATATAATCTCTGCTTTGATAAATACGATACCAAAAATCACGCCTACGGCCGCATATTTGAAATTATACCACCAAGGGTGAACCAATTCAGATTCGTTGACACACATGGTGTCTAATGAACGTACTTCAAAATCTACTGGATTTGCGTGTTCTGTTGTCTTCTTTTCCATGGGTATTATAAGTGTAAGATGAAGGGTAAAATGAAATTAGCCATGACGAAACCACCTATCATGAAACAGATAGTAGCGACTAATGATGGCCATTGAAGATCAGAAAGGCCCATGATTGCATGCCCAGAGGTACATCCGCCTGCATAACGAGCACCGAAGCCTACTAAGAAACCACCACCTATCATCATGACTAGTCCACGAACCGTAAATAGGCTTTCAAATGAAAACAACTGAGCAGGAACCATCCCAGAGAAATCGGTGATACCATAGGTAGCTAATTCTTTGGCTAAATCCGGGTGAACAATGACTGCTTCATCAGATCCTAAGTAGAGTGTAGAAATGATGCCTCCCACTAAAATTCCTCCCACAAAGAAGAAGTTCCAAGATTCTTTTTTCCAGTCATAACTAAAAAAGGGGATGTTACTAGGTAAACATGCCGCGCAGGCATGGCGTAAATTCGCTGATATACCAAAGTGCTTGTTCCCTAAAATCAATAGGGCAGGGACAATAAGTCCAATGATAATTCCTGCCGTATACCAAGGCCAGGGTTGGGTAATTGTTTCCATTTTAAAAGGTATTTAATTGTTCAGTAATCAGTATCCAGTAATCAGTAATCAGTAGTCAGTAGTCAGTCCGGAGGTAATTAGTCCGAAGGGAATGAGTCCGGAGGGAAAATTCACCATTCATCATTTACCATTCACCATTCTTTACTCTTCTTTATTCTTTGTGCTCTAAAACCTTCAATCGTTCCCGTCACAAAATAAGCCAAAACCGCAAAATAAATAATACTATTTAGCGGTTTGCTTGTAATGGGACAAGTGCCCGTAACACAACCAATTTCTCTCCAGTAGAAATATCCAGCTATACCGCCGAATATTCCTCCCAGGATTTGCCAGAATCTACTTTGAATGAATTTCTTCATATTCTACTTCTTCTGTTTGTGTGTTTTTATTTTGTGGTGCTGGAACGCCGCAACCTTGTGCGCCACAGCCTAGATTGAATAAGGCCATGCCTATAAGGACAGTTCCCATAATTCCGATAAGTACATCTGATGCACGAATAGCTTCAACAAGCGCATATCCACCTATAACTAGGCGGATAATGCGCATGAAACCCCAATTTTGTGTTAGGCTAGCTAGCATATTAGTTTTGGTAAATTAACATATCATGTAATCCTCCTCCATTATAAACTTCAGAGAGACCTGCTTGTTTTAATAACGACATAGCCATACCTGAGCGGTTACCACTTCTGCAGTAAACCACAATCGGTCCATTCATTGCCTTGAATTCATCTAAGCGTAATGGAACAATTCCTAAAGGAATATTGATAGCGCCTTCATAGTGGCCACCAGCAAATTCACCTGTTTCTCTTACATCTACGACCGTAGTCGTGGGATTAGCTAATAATTCTTCCATGATTACAAAAGGGTAGAAGGACAAACATAATCAGATACTTGGAACTTGCCTGACTCTTTGATCGCTTTGAAACCACCATTGATATCAATTAAGTTATCGTATCCACGAGCTCTTAATGTCGAGTTGAAAATCATCGAACGGTAACCACCTGCACAGTGTACGAAGTAGGTCTTGTTTTTGTCGATTTTCAACATGCTGTCATTGATGAAATCCAAAGGAGCATTTTCCACATCAACCACGTGCTCAGATAAGTACTCAGAATTTTTGCGCACGTCGATGATTTCACCTTCCCCAGCTGCGTGGCGTTTGAATGCTTCTGCAGGTTCAATTGATTCGATTTGGTCAAATTCCTTACCTGAAGCTTTCCATGATGCATACCCTCCTTTTAGATAGCCAATGGTAAAGTCATAACCTACACGAGCTAAACGCGTGATAACTTCTTCTTCGCGGCCTTCGTCTGTTACTAACAAGATTTCTTGTTTAATGTCTGGAATCATGGCGCCAACCCATGGAGCAAAAGATCCATCGATACCGATGTTGATTGAGTTAGGGACAAAGCCAGCTGCGAAAGTTTGTGCATCACGCGTATCTAGGATTAACGCACTAGTTTCGTTTGCTGCTGCTTCAAATCCTTCAGGACTTAAAGCATGTTGGCCACGCTCTAACACTTTATCGATTGAATCATATCCTTGGATATTCATCAAAACATTCAGAGGAAAATAAGCTGGAGGAGCCACTAAGCCTGTTAAAACCTCTTTCTTAAATGCTTCTCTTGTTAATGCTGGATTCAAAGCATAGTTCGTTTTCTTTTGGTTACCCAAGGTATCTGTCGTCTCTTTGCTCATGTTTTTACCGCAAGCAGAACCAGCTCCGTGTGCAGGATATACGATGATATCATCTGCTAATGGCATGATTTTGTTACGTAATGAATCGAATAAAAGACCCGCTAAAATATCTTCGGTTAAATCAGCCTTCACTTTTTGTGCCAAATCTGGACGACCTACATCACCGATGAATAAGGTGTCACCTGAGAATAAGCTGGTTTCCTTGCCATTTTCGTCGATTAAAAGAAAACATGTCGATTCCATGGTGTGACCCGGTGTGTGAATGACACGGATAGTAGCGTTACCTAATGGGAATTCTTGGCCATCCGTTGCAGTGATACACTCAAATTGGCACGCTGCATTTGGTCCGTAAACAATAGGAGCACCTGTTTTTGCAGATAAGTCGATGTGACCTGAAACGAAATCAGCATGAAAGTGTGTTTCAAATACATACTTAATTTTCGCGCCGTTACGCTCTGCTTTCTCGATGTAAGGTTGAACCTCGCGAAGTGGATCGATGATCGCTGCTTCTCCATTGTTCTCGATGTAGTAAGCACCTTGTGCTAAACATCCCGTGTAAATTTGTTCTACTTTCATTTTCGTATTTATTATGCTATGAATGTGTTTAATCTATTTCAATGGGAAGGCTAATTGTTGGATCAGGATATAGATTCCCATCACCAAAACAAACCATCCAAAACCTACTTTTAATTTATCCCCGTCTACTTTTTTACTAATTATATCGCCGAAGAATATACCTACAATCGCCAGACCTGTAACAGTTAATAATAAGTTCCAGTCAATGGCATGATGACCAAGATCACCGGTAAATCCAATTAAAGACTTTGCTGCGATGATTAATAGGGAAGTTCCTACTGCTTGCTTCATGGATAATTTAGAAAGCATTACTAAAGCGGGTATGATTAAGAATCCGCCTCCTGCACCTACTAAGCCTGTTAATGTGCCTACCACAGCTCCTTCTAAAAGGATCATCGGGTAATTGAACACTTGTTCTTCTTCCACGTAAGTGCCTAATTTCTCCTTCTCACATTGTTCACATTTTCCACGAATCATGGAGATGGAAGCCGCTACCATTAATACAGCGAATAACACCATCATTAGAATAGACTTGGTTACCATAAAATCACCTACAGTAAATACTTCTGAGGGGATTAGTGGAACGATGAATTTTCTAGTGGCATATACCGCGGCGATAGAAGGGATACCAAAAATGACCGCCGTTTTTACGTTGATTAAACCTTGCTTGTATTTTGGAAATGCTCCTACTAATGAACTGGCACCTACCACGAAAAGAGAGTAAGCGGTTGCTAAAATGGGATCAACTCCGAAAAGATAAACCAATACGGGTACTGTTAAAATGGATCCACCACCACCGATTAAGCCCAGTGAGATTCCGATAAGTAGAGACGCAAAATATCCTATAATTTCCATGCGTTTATTATTGTTTTTTGATACTACAAATTTGGGGCCATTTTTAGAGCTTTTTCGTGATTTTTATCACAAGCATAAAAAAAGTTTTTATCAGAAGTGAAAGTTCAAAATCAGGTTATAATTGCTCATATTGACCTTATTGATGATGTATTTTTCATTTTGATAGGTTTCTCCCTGGTTTGCTTTATATACATATAAGGCTTGAATTTCTAAACCTTCTAAGAAATCGGTAAACTCATAGGTAAGATCTAGATTCAATTGCGTGTAGCTAGGCAAGCCATATTTGTTTAATGCATAGTTCTTTACATCTGGCAGTTGAAAATAGCCATAGCTGAGGCTAGCCTTTAGAGGAGCTTTGGCAAAAGCATAATTAACTTTCCCTACATACGCATTCACATCGCCTAAGCCTTCATTTCGTTCCCGAGGCATAAAAGTATAAAATGGATCACGTCCCCATTCACGCGGCATTAAATAACGGCCTTCAGCGGTGATGTGGGTATAATTAAGAGATGATTTCCATTTACCTGACTCATAACCTAGCTTAGAGCTGATAACGCGCGACCGTTGATCAGATGAAAAATAGGTCTTACTAGGGTCTTCATTTCCACCATCGTTAACTGCTTGTTGTTGCGTATATTGGAGGCCAGCAACCCACGCACCCTGTTTCATATCCCATTGTAACATACTTGTGTTGAATACATTATCCACGTATACATTCCAAAGCTTGAGCGAGTTGCCTTGCTGCAATTGATGAGTATATCCTACAATATAAACCCCATTAGATTCAATGTGTCCTTTGTAAGTCCCTTTTGCACCAGTCACACTTGTACCATTTGGGTAGATTCCGATAGACTCACTTATACTATACCAATCCACCGTTCCACGCGGAGAAATTTCATATAAGTATCCTCCCTCTAGTTTGTTTTTTTTTCCGGGAAAAAGCTCTCCATACAAACCACCTACCTCCGTAGGGCGCATTCTTCCGTCTTGTAAATTGATGAATGGCGTATTAATGAGCTGTTTTCCTACCGTAATATGAGATTTTTTGAAATTGTATTTCAAGTATAGTTCTTCTAATCGATCGAGGTCATGTTTATTGGCCAAATTCTCTAGGTCAAAAAGGGATGTTTCATATCGACTAACTGTTTGGGTATAAGGATCAATATGAGTCATGTCAGATGAATTCACATTGTAGATAAAATAACCACCCACTCCGAATTGAAATCCATTATAGGAGGCCGTTTCATAAAAAAGACCACCACCCGCTGCATTGGCATGTGCATCGGTTAAATGATCTTGATTCTCTGTGGCCATGAAAAAGTAGCGAAGATTACCATGCACTTTTCCGTGTTTGAAAGCGAATAATAAGGAAGTAGAATCCTCTGCGACACTTTTTTTGCCTTTCCAAAGATGTGGAGGCGTATGAATTTCTTGATGTTGGGCTACGAGTGAAGCTGAAAATAAGAGAAAGAATAGAATGTATAAGGCGTTTTTTTGCATGCTTTTATATTTAGGCCTGCAAATTGTCGCAAAAATGGGACTTTGTCCGTGATGAAAATCACATCCTTAAATCCACAATCTCAATTTGATTTTTGTTGATTTTGATGAAGCCTTTCTCCGCTAATTTCTTCATTAAGCGGGAAATTACTTCTCTTGAAGAGTTTAATTCTTGCGCAATTTCGGTAAAAGAGGCCTTCAGGATGTTTGTTTTCAGACTTTTTTGATGCTGTTTTAAGTACCAAAGCAAGCGCTCGTCCAGATTTCTAAAGGCAATTTGATCTAAAGTGTCCAGTAATTCTTCGAAACGAGAGCGGTAGGTTTCTAGAACGAATTGGTACCAGCTTTTATATTTTGTAGCCCATTCGTCCATTAATTCGGCAGGAATGGCGATGACTTCGGTGTCTACGAGGGCTTTGGCCATAATCTGAGACGATAATTGCCGCGCCGCACAAGTCATCGAAATGGCACAAGCCTCCCCGGGATGAAGGTTATACATGAATACCTCGTTACCCTCTTCGTCTTCCCGGAATACTTTGATGATGCCTTTAGTCACTAAAACAGCGGAGCGAATGGATTGTCCCGTTTTCATCAAGTATTCGTCTGTTTTGAATTTTCGAACGACTCCCACTTGTTGAATTTTTTTACTTAATTCAGGCTCAAATTGATTGAATAATTCCATCTTAATACGTGATAACTGCTTGTTTCTCTAAACTTTCGTAGGCCGCATCGATGACGCGCATACTCGCGATTCCATCTTCTCCTGGTACAGCTGGATGGGCACCCTCCCGTAAAGATTGATATACATTTTCATAGAAAGCCATAAAATTTCCTTTTTCGGAAGTAACACGTTCAGGACTGCTTCCGTCCACGTGTAAAAGGCCGTAATCGCTTAAGGCATCTACGCCCCAGTTTTCGCCCATTGGAACGTGTCCTTTGTCTAAATCGACTTCTTGGCGATCGGAACGGGTTTTGATGAAACTGCCTTTCGTTCCATGCAATTGGAAAGCAGGGATGGGCTCTTTAAAATAATAACCACTTTTTAATCGAACGCGCAAGGCTGGATAATACAATAGAATCTCGAATAAGTCGATGACCTCCGTCCCGGGTCTAGTCTTGCGGAGATCAGCGAAAACGTGGGTCGGTTTTCCAAATATGTGCAAGGCTTGATCAATTAAATGGGGACCTAGATCGGTCACAATTCCAGCGCCGGGGCCGGCATCTTCTTTGTGTCTTTTGGGGGACATTAACGGATTATAGCGGTCAAAGTGGAATTCTGCTTCCACGATATCACCTAAAACGCCCGATTCGTGTACCTTTTTCAATGTTAAGAAGTCGGAATCCCAACGACGGTTTTGGTAGATAAAAATCAGTTTACCCACCTCTTTTGCTAAATCCACCAGCTGCTCCGCCTCTGCTCCATTGCAGGTAAAGGCTTTTTCCACTACAATATGTTTTCCTGCCTTCAAGGCAGCTGTGGCATACTCGAAATGAGAATAGATGGGTGTATTAACGATGACTAATTCGATGGAAGGGTCTGCTAAAACGGCTTCCATTGAATCATACGACTGCACACCAGGATAGGCATTTTCAATGTTTTTCTTGGAGCGTTCCCAGGATCCTACTAAATTGAATCCAGGATGTAATTGAATGAAGGGGGCGTGAAAAACACGTCCAGACATTCCATAAGATAATAAGGCAGTTTCGATCGGTTTCATGGAAGTAAAAATAAACAATTCGAGCCTTTAAACATAAACGAATACACATGAAAAAAATACTTGCATTAAGTCTACTTAGTTTAGCCGCGATGGGTCAGTCGAAACCATTGGTTTCTCATATGTTCACCGCAGATCCGTCTGCACATTTATTCCAAGGCCAAATTTACATTTATCCCTCTCACGACATCGATGCTGGGGTGAAAGAGGACGATTTAGGAAGTCATTTTGCGATGCGGGATTACCATGTATTATCTCAAAAAACACCAGCTAGTCCCGTGGTTGACCACGGAGTAGCTTTGAAATTAGAGGATGTGGCCTGGGCATCGAAGATGCTTTGGGCGCCTGACGCAGCGGAATCAAAAGGGACTTATTATTTATATTTTCCGGCAAAGGACAAGGAAGGTGTTTTCCGTATTGGAGTAGCCTCTTCTTCGAAACCCGAAGGGCCTTTTAAAGCTGAGAATGAGTACATGAAGGGTTCTTATAGCATTGACCCATGCGTATTCAAGGACAAAGACGGATCTTATTACCTTTATTTTGGAGGTATCTGGGGTGGACAATTGCAGCGCTGGAAGTCAGGTAGCTATGGTGCTACGGATGAGTCGCAACCGGCAAATGGACAACCAGCTTTGATGGCCAAAGTGGCACGTCTAGATGCGAATATGAAGCAGATGGCCGAGGCGCCGCGCAATGTGCAGATTTTGGATGCACAGGGCAAAATTTTATTATCAGAAGATCATGATCGTCGTTTCTTCGAAGCCGCTTTCGTCCACCAATACCAAGGGAAATATTATTTCTCTTATTCCACGGGGGATACGCATAATATCGCCTATGCGACGGGAACGAGTCCTTATGGACCATTTACTTACCAGGGTGTGATATTAAAGCCAGTGAAAGGTTGGACAAATCACCATTCGATTGTGGAACAAAATGGCAAATGGTATCTCTACTACCACGATGTGGAGATTTCGGGTAAGACCCACTTAAGAAATATCAAAGTGACTGAGTTGAAATACCGGTCGGATGGAGGTATTGAGACGATAGACGCGTATAAATAAAAAAAGGGCCACTTCGATATACGAGGCGGCCCTTTTAAATTAAGCTACTAATTATACTAAAATATTCTTAGCATAAGCCACACATTTCTTCACTTCTTCTACCGGAGTAGACCCCGCAGGAACGTCGTATTCTAGTTCGATTGTTGCTGGGAATTTATATTTATTTTTCTTTAACAAGGTTAAAACTTCTTTTAAAGGGGTATCGCCTTTTCCCCATTCGAGGTTACCTGTGCCGTGTTCTTTTGTTGTACGGTCCTTGATGTGCATACTGGTGATGCGGTCGTGCTTCGCTTCGATGAATGCTAGTAAAGTAGCGGTCGTGTGAGGAGCTCCCACCGCGATATAGTGACCACAATCTAGGTTGATGGAGTTGTATTTGTTTTGGGCCAAAGCCTCATCATACACCGTATCCTTCACCTGTAAATGGGTATGGTATCCGAAATAGACCTTGTGTTTTTCACCTAAAGCACCTAAACGCTGTGTTTGAGCTGATGAAGTAGGTAATTCAACGGTAACAGATTTAGCGCCTAGCACTTTCGCTGCGCGTAATGCTGATTCCACCTCTGCATCCGAGTTTCTCTCGCTAAATGCATTCGGTTTGTAAGCATATACAGAGATTCCTGCGTCATCTAGCATCTTGCGAACTTCCTTGAATTTGTCCATAGAAACAGACTCTCTCCAAGCAGTAACGTCTTTCTGGTATTGAGCCATGGCTGCACGTTGTTCATCAGTTAAGGTAGGACGAGGTTGACCAGGAGTCCAACGCATCGGTACCGGATTTACCGGACGGCCTGCATAATCTTCCACGGCATCCCCCATTAATTCAATGGCAGAAACACCCGAATCTACGCAATACTGGATGATTTGTTTGATATCTCCCGGCATACTGCGGAAAGAATACGTAATGGCTCCTACCTGAACACCACCAAAAACTGAGCTTGGTTTTGCAAAACTAAAGGAAGAGTTGGATGCCCAAAATAAGCCTAATGAGGCCATTGAGCCGGCTGCCAAAAACTGGCGGCGTGAGGGATTGTTGTTATTTTTCATGTAATAGGTTTAATTTTGATAAAAATAAGTAATAATTCTTGAAATCCTATCCGGCTAAAATTTCTAATGTTTCTGTTTCTTTGGGCGTTCAATCTGTCGTTTCAAATATTTCATTTACTATTTTGCCAGGACAGTTAACGGCAATCGTGGGTCCCATGGGCTCAGGAAAAACGTCATTAGCCAAAGCTTTAGCAGGTCGTTTGTTCAGAACAGGAGAAGTCTTTTTGTCTTCGCGAAATCCGGAAAAACGGGCCCATGTGATGCTCGTGGAGCAACAGCATCAATTCAAGAATCGAAGTAATTTATCTGAATTCTACTTACAACAGCGTTTTAATTCATCTGATTCTGACGATTCTTATACGGTGGAGGAGGAGCTGATGGATTTAATCGTTGGTGATTGGCTTCAGCTTTTCGAGATAGATGGTTTATTGAAGAGGCCTATGATCCAGCTTTCGAATGGGGAGAACAAACGCTTGCAAATAGTGAAAGCCTTAGCCTATCAGCCTGATTGGTTGATTTTAGATAATCCCTATGTGGGTTTAGATGTAAAAGGACGAGAGACTTTAACTACAGGATTACTCGCGTTGCACGATAGAGGCATCCATTTTATTTTAGTGTCTTCCCCTGGCGATGTACCCGATTTTATTAATCAAATCATTGAATTACCATCCCTCCAGACAGCTCCAGAGAAACCCTTGCCTTTACTGCGTCCCTTAGAGCCATTCGCGGTTGCCGTTAAAATGGGTAAGGTTCAGATTAAATATGGGTCCAAAACTATTTTGCAGAACTTTAGCTGGGAGGTAAACAGGGGAGAGAGATGGGCCATAAAAGGGCCCAACGGGGCAGGCAAGTCGACATTAATTAGTTTAATCACAGCAGATAATCCCCAGGCCTATTCGCAGGACATTACTTTATTTGATCGGAAACGAGGGACTGGCGAGAGTATTTGGGATATCAAACGAAAAATCGGGTTTTTGAGCCCGGAATTACACTTGTATTTTAAAGAAGGGGGATCTTGTTTTTCGGTGGTGGCATCTGGTCTCTTTGATACGCAGGGTTTGTTTAAGCGGGTCGCGCAAGAGCAAATGGAGCAAGTAAATCACTGGATGCAAGTAATGGGTATCGCCCATTTAGCAGAGAGGTCCTTCTTGCAGATTTCAGGCGGAGAACAACGCATGGTGTTGATTACGCGTGCCTTAGTGAAGAATCCAGAACTGTTAATACTCGATGAACCATGCCAAGGATTAGACCGTGTGCAGACGGAGCATTTGAAGTCAGTGCTGGATTATTTAGCAGAGAATTCAGAAATGACCTTGCTTTACGTTAGTCATTATGACCGCGATATTCCTGCTTGTGTGAATCGGGTTTTGGAATTAAAAAGGCTCTGAAATCGATGGGCTAGGTTGAGAGAACCATTTAGGACCTTCTGCCGTCATATAAGCGCAATCCTCCAATCTTACACCAAATTCGCCTGGAATCGCGATGGTAGGTTCAATACTGAAACACATCCCTATTTCTAAAGGTGCCTTATTTCCGCGCACCATATTACCCCATTCGTGTCCGCTCATACCGATGCCGTGTCCTGTACGATGTGGTAATCCCGGCATTTTATAATCTGGTCCAAAACCCGCGTCAACTAATACTTTACGCGCAGCAAAATCCACGTTTTCGGCAGGCGAACCTAGTTTAGCAGCATCAAAGCCCGCTTGCTGAGACTTCTTTTCTAAATCCCATATTTGTTTTTGCTTCGCGCTAGGCTCTCCAAAAACAATCGTCCTTGTAATATCGGATTCATAACCACCCACGCTGCATCCACAATCTAACATGACTACATCACTCGACTTTAAGATTTGTTTTTTAGAACTTCCATGTGGGAAAGAGCTGGCCACCCCAAAAGTCACCGACGCAAATCCATGTACCGTTCCTTGCTCTGCGTGTGCTTGAGCAATTTTTTGTGAGATTTGACGTGGACTGCAGCCTAAGCTTAAAGCGGCGATCCCGGCTTGAATGGCTTTAACCGTGGCATCGTTTGCCTTTTGCATTAAGGCAATCTCGGCCGGGGATTTAATGATTCGGCAAGGAATCGTAATCGGATCAGCACTGATGAAACCGTAGTTTGCACCCGCTTTTCGCAGTCCATCGAAAATGAAGAAACGACAGAATTCCTCGATACCTATTTGGCCTGTATGAATTCCTATACCTTGTAAAACGCAAATAGTTAAGGCAAACGGATTCTCATCTTCTTCCCAAATCTGAACTTTCGTTCCCGCCGGAGCCATTTCTAGAAATCTGTCTTCCTCAAATGCCGGGCAAATAAACTGAATATCACCCTTTACCGGAATTACGGCTAACATTGATCGCTCGGATGGATGCCAATTAATGCCCGTGAAATAATTCAAGTTAACCCCTGCATCTAAAATGATGGCCTGAATTTGTTTTTCAGACATCAATTTCTGCGCCTTCGTCACTCGCATCTTACGTTCTTCCGCGCTGATGGGAGTAAACTCGACAGGCGCTAAAGGCGAGGAAGATGGATTTAGGGAAAGGGTAGAGGCCAATAGGCCTCCTTTGATGAAGTTTCTACGTTGCATGGTTAAATTTAAAATAAAACATTAACAATAGAAATTCTCCCGGGATGAATTAACTTTAAATTCAGAATTTAATTATGCGTCTACTTTTTATTCGTTTTTCGGCCATCGGTGACATCGTTTTAGCTTCCCCAGCACTTCGTTGCGCGAAGCAGCAGATTACTGGTGTGGAGATTCATTTCTTAACAAAGAAGTCGATGAAGGCGGTAACTGAGGCGAATCCATACATAGATCACTTTCATTATTTCGAAAATGATTTAACCGCTACCATCCAAGAATTAAAGGCCTTTTCATTCGATTATATCATCGATTTGCATAAGAATTTGCGCAGTTTGCGGATTCGAAAGGCCTTAGTTGTCCCTTATTTATCCTATAATAAGTTGAGTGTTGAGAAGTTTTTATTAACCAAATTCGGAGTGAATCGGATGCCTGAGCGTCATATTTCATTGCGAAGCGTGGATACCTTAGCCCCATTAGGCGTCACCTACGACGGAAAGGGGCTGGATTATTTTGTTCCGTCCGGCACTAGTGAGCCGTCCTTTTTTCCAGGCGGCTACGTGGCTTTGGTCATTGGAGCCTCCTATTTTACGAAGAAATTGCCTTTAGAATCATTGAAGGTAGTATGTTCCCAAATTCCGTACCCCATCGTCCTAGTGGGAGGGAAAGAGGAAAAAGCGGATGGGGACGAATTAGCATTACTGGATCCTGCGCGCATCGTAAATACCTGCGGAGCTTATTCTTTGCATGAATCTGCTTTAATTGTTTCCAAAGCCCGAGAAGTCATCTCACATGACACCGGCATGTTATATATCGCTTGTGCGTTTGATAAAAATGTGATTGCCATCTGGGGAGCTACATCGCCGGCCTTACAAGTGGAACCATTGATGCCTGCGGAATCCTCTGCTCGCGTTTTTCAATCTATTGTGCCTGACTTAAGCTGTCAGCCTTGCTCGAATTTTGGGACAAAAACATGTCCTAAAGGCCATTTTGATTGTATGAAAAAACAGGATTTACCTGGGATTATCAGGACGGTCGAGGAGATGTGGGACGTTTAGGTGTATTTCAACCGCTTTAGTCTCCCTTGGTAGCTTTGCAAATAGTTTTTTTGAGCACTTTCATCGAGGAAAGAATTTCTAATTAATCTTTCTACCTCTGATGGATTAGCTAGCATTTGAGTTATAATGCGTTCCACCATCTTCTCTGGGATATGGGCCAGTTTCCCCAATTGTTGAAATTGGTTCAGTATTTTGCCTTGGTATTGTGATTTAGGGTAGAGACCGCCTTGAAGTGCGAAATCAATTTCTGCCTGGTGCATCTCTGTGTTTAAAAGATCATAGGCAGGGCTCAAAACGAAATCACCATCGGATGTTTCCAATAAGGAGAAATTCTTTAGATGCGCGTCCCCATTTGAGAATAGGTAATTAAAAAGGATGAGTTTAAATAGTTTAGAAGCTTCGACGGCATAAGCAGGCACGTATTGTTGCATGATTTGGAAAAATTCGAGGTAATTTCCTTCGTATTTGTAATTAATGCCATGGGTTTGTGGCGTTCTGCCTGCTAAAACGGCAAAGTCCTCTTTTGCCAGCTTTTGTCCTGCCTCATTATAGTCGAAGCGTTTTGTTAAATAGGCCATTTCTCCATTTTGGAAGAATATAATCCCATTCTCCGCCGTCTCGATTTGAAATACCTGCTTTGCAATCTGCATCGTTAGATGTTCGTTTGCAGGCATCCCGTGTTTATTTCTCCCTAAGGTAGGAATCGGCTTCAAAAGGTACTGCCCGCTTTCCCCGGGTTGTGCAAGTCGCAATTTATTCTTCTCTAATACCAAAGAATATTTCTCCTGAGCCCCAGCAATTGACCTACTGGTTCTATTTTCAAAGAAAGTACCAGCCACCAGTTCAGAACTCGACGGAGAATCATAAGGAAGTACATGGGCGACTTTGTGATTAGAGAAAAGTCGCTGAATGGCAGAGCGGCTGTAGGTAGCATTTCCTTCCGTTAACGTACTTGGACAAAAGAGGAGTTGGGTATACATTTAGTTCAGTGACTGATGAATGGTGATGGCTCCACTCGTATCAAATTGAGCGGTGTGAAGTAGCATTCCAAAATGATCCGCCGGGTCTATCTTCTTGAATTTACAGACCGCCTGTTTGTTTGCTCCCTCCGGTAATAAATGAAAAAATACGGGGAAGAGGTGAGGGGATTTGAACTCCTTTTTTGACTTCGGCATGGTCAAACTTATGGCCGGTTTTTTCTTGTCTTCAAGCCATGTTTCTAAATACCGAAAATGAAAACTTCCGTTAGCTAATTGGCTCAAAATTCCTGCCGGTTCAGTCTTATATAGAATCGTTGTCGACCTCATTTTCTATGCTTGTATTTTTAATTTCTAATCGCAATTCTAACCCTAAAACATCAGCTAATTTTTGAATGGTTTCTAAGGTCGGATTACCGTTACCTGCTTCCAATTGTTTAATCGTCCTTAAGCTGACACCTGTTAACAAAGAGAGCGTTTCTTGAGTCACTTGCAGTCTAATTCGGCGCTTTTTTAGGGTTTCAATGAGGTTATTTAGGTGCATTATAATGCTCTTTTGATTGTTATAATTTCAAAAAATAGCTTATTTCAGTATATTTTGTGCAATATAATGCACTTTTAAATGAAAATAAAGATTTTCGACTCCTTTTTTAATTATAACCGTTAAATAAATACTTTCGACAAAATAGATGTACTATATTATAAGTTCTTAAATTCAATAAAACATAAAATTGTATCCCATGACGAATTCAACTGTGAAGCAAAGACAAGACTCAAGTGGTCCTAGTTCGTCTAGAAATTTATACCTATTATTTTTACTTCTTTTGTGTATTGGAGCCTTTGCAACGAACCCTTCTTCTGCTGAACATAAGCTCATTTTGAAAGACAAAATGCGGCAATTATTGAACTCAGAAATCGATAAACTAAAGAGTGAAAATGACAATGAATTTGCTCAATTAGGGGCAACGTTTGGAGCTGCAATTGGAGGTGCATTTACAGATAAGTTTGTAGATGAAAATGTAGTTGTTGATGATTATTATTTATTCTCAATTACCAATGTTCGTTGGGATGGAAAGATCAAAATGGTAGGGGTGGGGATATTCGGAAAAGTTATTTTACACCCCGATATAGAGAAAAAATTGAAGGATGGTTTACCTAAAAATTGATTTTTATGAATAGAAATGCAAATGATAGATGGCTAGGGGGGGGGACCTTTGGTATAAGCCTTGGCGCTGTAATCTTGATTTATTTAATTTTTTGGATGACTCTATCCAAGCAGTAGATAATTAATTATAAATTTTTATGAAAAAAATAGCCCTATTATCCTGCTTTCTATTATTTAGCCTTTCAGCTAAGTGTCAAAAGGTCTTTTCTGTCGATTATGAAAGCCAATCAGATGTTAAAGTATTTGTCGTTAATTACGAAAGTCAAGCTGATTTAAAAGTGTTTAAAGTGAAATACGAAAGTCAAGCAGGAATGAATGATGGCAAGTGGTTCTTTACTAAGTTTGTAAGTCAAGCTAAGAAGAAGATCTATTTTGTTCGCTACGAAAGTCAAGCAGAATTAAAAGTGTACTTCGTTGATTATGAGAGTCAGGCTGGCTGGCGTAATTCATCTAAGCAGCATTTGTTGTATTAATTACTTGTTGAATTGAACTGACACTAAAACAAAAAAGCCCGACATTGCTGTCGAGCTTCTTGAGCCTCCTATCGGGATCGAACCAATGACCTACTGATTACAAATCAGTTGCTCTACCAGCTGAGCTAAGGAGGCGCATTTGAGTTCACAAAAGTAAGCCAAATGGATTAAAACGCAAAAGATTGATTGAAAAAAATTAATCTTTTTTCAATTGTGCGAGTTCTTTTTCCGCTTGAGCAATTTTCTTTTCCACTTCCTCTCGTAGTTTATCCGAATTTTTAGACTTCGCGAAGAATTCTAAGTTATTGGTTAACACGGCGATATCATTTTCTAGAGTTTGAATTTTCTTACGCGCATCAGGAGAAGCTGATTTTTTCTCCTCCCCACCCGTATTTGCTTCAGAAGCCAATGATTTCAATTCAAAGCCCCAAGCTGCTAATTGCTCTTTTGGTTGTGTACGTGCTAAATCAATCAAAGCATTCCACGTGTTGCGGAAACTTTCTTGAATTGCTTTTACATCTCTACGTGGTACGAATCCGATTGCGTCCCATGCCGCTTTCTTTTGGCCTAAGGATGCTAAAAGACTAGGATCCTGTAACATGGCTTCCATTTCGGTTAGAATCGCTTTCTTAGCCTCTAAATTCGCTTCGAACTCTACGTCCTTCGCATTCTTGCCTTTCTCGCGTGTTAAATTAAAGTAGTCATCACACGCTGCCTTGAATTTCGCGTAGATGGAATCTTTTTGTTTTTCTGGTACGTGACCGATCTCTTTCCACTTTTTCTGTGTTTCGATGACCATTTGAGTCACTTCAGGGGTGATGGTGCCTGTTTCTACGATACCATTTACCTGGTCTATCAAGGCTTGCTTCGCGGCTAAGTTCGCTTTGCGTTCTGCATCGATTTTCGAGAAGAACTCACTCTTATGTTTGAAGAAAGTTTTTAAGTCTGACCAAAAGTTATGACTCACCTCTTTTCCTCCATCACGAGGCAATCCACCTTTTAAATTATTCCATTGCTCTTGTAGCGCTAAAACGGCTTTAGATGCCTGATTCCACTCGCTAATATTAGCTGCAGTGAAGCTTGCATAATGCTTCATCAGATCTGCGATTTCACGCTTCACTTTTAAATTATCTGAGAAAACTTGTTTTTGTGCATCATTTAAGGCTCTTTTTTGTTCAAAAAGTACATCTAATGATTTCTTCACACGCGTCCAAAGTGCCTCATTATCGTCTCTATTCGCAGGTCCAATGTGCTTATACTCTTCGAAAAGTTCCTCTGCTTCTTTTAACAGTTTTTGAACATTTCCTCCTTCACTAATGGCAGCAGCCATGAGCTCAAGTTTAGCTGCAATTACCTCTTTAGCTTGTAAATTTTTCTTACGATCTAATTCTAATAATTCAAAGAAAATACTTCTATTGCTATAGAAACGATCCACTAAGGCATGATAACTCTGCCAAAGCGTTTGATTCATGGGACCTTGCACACTTCCTAAACCTTTCCACTCTTCTTGAATCTTCTTGAAGGCCTTAAAGCTAGCATTTACGTGTGCGGGATCTGAATTATCATCCGAATCTACTAAGGTTCTTAATTCATTGATTAAACGCGTTTTTCCCTCTAATGCCTTCTCTCTTAATTTCTCTAAATTAGAGAAGAAAGCAGACCTCTCTGTTCGAATAAAGGCAGATATAGCATCGATTTTTTGCGAGATTTCATCCCCTTTAAAAGAGAATCCTTCTTCTGAATCGTCATTTCCACCTTTAAAAGCAGCTAAAGCCTCAGCGCGTTCGCCCTGCTTAATGGCTTCCCAAAATGTTCTAACTTCTTTCGTTAATTCATCGACCTTTTTAAAATTCGCCGATGAGGCGCTCACTTGAAGAATGGCTTTCAATTGCTCATAAAAAGCTAGAATGCTCTCTTTTGTTGCTTTAGTTAAATCTAAAACAGGAAATTCAACGGCTTTTTCTTCCACCACTGGAAATACCACTTCTGCAGGAGCTGCTGCTTCGACTACAGTCTCTTCAACTGCGGCCTCTTCGACTACAGTCTCTTCAACTGCGGCCTCTTCAACTACAGTCTCTTCGACTACAGTTTCTTCAACTACAGTTTCTTCAACTGGCGTTGCTTCAGATACTGTTGCTTCTGCGGGTGTTTCTTCTGGAATAGTGGGAGTGGTTTCCAATTCTTCTGGATTCGTCTCTTCGGTGATCATAATCGTCGTTGTTTGCGTTTTAACTTAACAGTTTTCAAAAATACGCTCCATCGATACAGCATGACCAATTTTCTCTTTTAGGTCTGCTATAGAAATGCGCTCTTGGGTCATCGTGTTGCGATCGCGAACGGTCACGGTGTTGTCTTCCATGGTTTGGTAATCCACCACCACACAATACGGTGTTCCAATTAAATCTTGACGAGTATAACGCTTGCCTATGGCGCCTCCATCGTCGTACGTGGTATTAAAGGCAAATTTAATGTTCTTAACAATCTCTTGCGCTTTCTCTGCTAAACCATCCTTCTTGACTAAAGGAAGCACAGCTACTTTCACAGGAGCTAAAGCTGGGTGGAAATTCAAGTAAACACGTTGTTTTTCTTGATCCCCTTCACCCACCGTTTCTTCTGTATAGGCATTGCAAAGAATCGCTAGGAATAAACGATCAGCCCCTACGGACGTTTCGACTACATAAGGTATGTAATTTTCGTTTATTTCTGGGTCAAAGTATTGTTGTTTTTTTCTAGATAAATCTTGGTGCGCTTTTAAGTC
>CAIVPV010000259.1 GCA_903907915.1 uncultured Cytophagaceae bacterium | reverse complement strand
ATAATCCTCGTAAATCAAGGGCACGTCAAAGTTGATCACGTGGGAAACTTTCGGAATATCGATTCCGCGAGCCGCCACATCCGTCGTCACTAAAACGCGGACATTCCCTTCGCGGAATTGCGCCATCGCGTTGATACGGGTGTTTTGGCCCTTGTTCGAGTGAATCACACGAACTTGGTCTTTTGGCAAAGTCTTTAATAACCATTTCTCCACGTCATTCGCCGCATCTTTCGAGCGACAAAATACCATAACCCGATGAAAATCAGGGTTTTGCATAAAGTAAGCAAGTGCATGAAGCTTCGTTAATAAATTCGGTGCCTCGTAAACCGATTGCGTCACCTGGCTAGCCGGCGTGGCCTGCGGAGTGATTTCGATCTTCATCGGAAACTCTAAAAACTCGTGGGACAGGTTCTCCACCTTCTCAGGGAAGGTTGCGGAGAACAAGCCGTTCATCCTTTTTTTGTAAGGTATTTTTTCCAAAATCTGACGAATCTGAGGCATAAAGCCCATATCCATCATCTTATCTGCTTCGTCTAAAATCAAAAATTTCAATTCCTTCACCACGATCACGTCCTTACGGTACAATTCTAAGAATCGACCCGGTGTAGAAACGAGGATGTCGATGCCTTCCTCGAGCGCTTGGATCTGGGGCTTTGGCCCTAATCCTCCATATAATGCCAAAATTCGCAAATCCGTAAACTGCGCTAAACCGATCATCACCGTGTGAATCTGCATCACCAGCTCGCGAGTGGGTGCTAAAATCAAGGCGCGCGGATTCTTTCCCTGCGCATATTTACAGCGCATCAAAATGGGCAAAGCATAGGCAGCGGTCTTCCCGGTACCCGTTTGCGCAATTCCCAATAAATCGTGGCCTTGCAATAATAGCGGAATCGCCTTCTCCTGAATGGGCGTCGGTTTTGTATAACCCACCTCCGTGCAAGCGCGCTGTAGCTGTGGATTTAATCCCAAACTTAAAAATTCATCCATTGGATTCGGCATTGTAGTAGATTTGCAAAGGTAGGGAAAATATAATTCTTACCTTTGAAACAAAAATACGATAGTTTTGGCTCGAATTAAGGCATTTCTGATGAATCTAGGCCTATTGGTCGCCCTCTCCTTTGCCACGGGGAGCCTGTCGTCCCTATTTTTAGCCGGCCTCGACTGGATTCAACACAATGGATCCTATTTATATGCCTTACCGCTTTTAGGTTTCGTGTTCGCAACTTTCCCCTTTCCCGCCTACCTCATCATCCCCGCCTCTTGGCTTAGTCACCTGGCCGGAGCGTCGGTAGGACGAGAAGGAGTCGCGGTCACTATGGGTCGAGTGTTAGGGGAGAAAATTTCGGGGTCGTCCATTTTTCCTAAAGACCTTTTTCCTAAAGCCGGCATGGCCGCCGGATTCGCTTCTGTTTTTGGAACTCCGCTAGCCGGAGCCTTTTTTGCGCTCGAAGTAGGAGAGGTGGGCAAAATTAATTTTCGCCATATCCCCGCCTGCCTTTTTGCGGCTTTTTCCGCCAATTATGTAAGTCTCCACGTGTACGGGACAAAACATCTATCTTACCCTAGTATAAATTTACCTTCATTTTCGACTTCATTTTGTGCGAAATTAGCGCTCTTGGGCCTGTTTTTAGCCCTAATTGCCTTTCTCTATAAGCGCTCAGAATCGATTATAATTTCTACGTTCGACAAATCACCCGTACAAGGTCCGCTAAAAGGGATTCTCGCGGGCTTGATTTTGTTCGGCGTCTTAAGCATCCCGGTGTTTCACGAAACTCTCGGACTCGGTTCGGAATTTTTGCTTCGACCATTCGAGCAAGTCGCGCCGGACTTTGCCCTTTGGAAATTAGTCGCCACGAACTTAAGTTTAGGTATGGGATTTAAGGGGGGAGAAGCGACGCCCCTGTTTTTGATTGGCTCTCATGCGGCCTCCGGTTTTGCATCATGGCTCGCCTTACCTTTAGGGTTATCGGCGGCCATCGGATTTGTCAGTTTGTATGGAGGTCTTGCCAAAACCCCGCTAGCCGCCACCCTCCTCGGAGTAGAACTTTTTGGGCCCTCGGCCTGGTTCTGTTATTTCATTATAACCCTGATTGTCTTGTTCGGCTCAGGAAAAAAAGGAATCTTTACATCTCAAACCTGGGCAGATTACTTGCCTAAACCTATCTACTAAATGTCACTACTGTTTGCAAAAGCCTTCGAACACTACGATACCTTCCGCGAAAATCGCCTGACGAAACGCCGTTTTTCCACTGACCTTTGGCAAGAATTAATGGCAGAATGGTCTTCACATTTCGATGTCCGCGAGTTAGGTAAAACAGAAGAGAGAAGACCTATTCACGAAGTTCGCTATGGCGAGGGTCCCATCCAAGTGATTGCTTGGTCCCAAATGCACGGAGACGAAGCGACAGCCACCCTGGCTTTGGCCGATATTTTCCGTTTATTATCCTCTTCTGGGGGGTTAGCCCAGGAGATTAAGCAAAAATTGCATCAGAAAATTACCTTGCGCATCATTCCTCGCTTAAATGCAGATGGTGCCGAACGGTGGCAACGCGAAACCGCTCTAGGCATCGACATGAACCGCGATGCGACGAAACAAAACTCTATAGAGGCGCGCATTTTATCTGCTTGGGCAGACAAAATCAAGCCTGCTTTCGCCTTCAATTTACATGACCAAAACCGACTATATTCTGTAGGCAATGGCCCAGAACAAACCCATATCGCCTTCTTAGCAACTACAGGAGACGAGGATGGAACTTGGACTCCCTCTCGTTTGCGCGCTGGCCAAATCTGCCAACGCATGCTGCACCAAATCCAACCCATCATCCCAGGAAAAATAGCCAAATGGACAGACGAATATGAGTCCAGAGCTTTTGGAGACACGTTCTCCTCTCGTGGATATGGCTTAGTTTTACTCGAATCTGGCGGAGCTGGGTGGGATCTGGAAAAGCATTCCTTGCGCAAATTAAACGCCTGTTTATTACTCGATGCATTCTGTGCTATCGCTGACGGAAGCTATACCGCAGAATCCATTGAAGAATACGAGGCCTTACCTACTAATGAACGCGCCATCGTAGATATCAAAATCATGGACGCTCCCTTAAGTTCAACCGTTCGCGCGGATGTCTTGATTAACCTCGTAGAAACACCAATGACAGACGGAAGAATTCATTATTCCTGGATAGTAGAAAACATTGGCGACATGTCGCCGTTCTTCGGATTAACAGAAATTGATGGGAAAGACTTACATTTGTCCCCTGAATCAAGCATTACTTTGGGTGAGAATTACACCGAATTAATCCTGTTAAAGGATGGAAAACCCGGCTTTAAATTATCAGATTACACGCACAAAATACAATCCTAAATGACATCATTACCTGTAATAATTATTGGAGTTAATCCCTTTGGCCTAGAAGTAGCACATGTTTTTGAAAAAAATGACATCGTTATCTACGGTTTCTTAGACGATGATCCTAAAAAGAAAGACACCAGTATTGGGGAGATTCCTGTATTAGGGCCTGCAGATGATGAGTCCTACTTCAAATTAATTGGTAAAAACTGTGGCGTATTCGTCGCCCTAGAAAACCCAACTGAGCGCAAGAAAATGATCGAATTGATCTTAGAGGAACGCGAAGTAAAACCAGT
>CAIVPV010000258.1 GCA_903907915.1 uncultured Cytophagaceae bacterium | reverse complement strand
AGGTCACGTCTTTTGAATAATTCAAAAACAGGCGTTTACCCACGGTATTAACCCCTTGCAAAGGTTCCGTCTTTTCCGCTACGATCGTTTTCCAATTCGCCTTTTCGGGATGCATTGGATCAATACGGACAATTTTCTTATTCGGTGCGCCTTCATTGGTTTCCAAAATCAACACTTCACCATCGTTATCCACGATACTGAAATCATATTTTCCAGGTTCAGCCACGATAGGCTTGAACTTCGTTTCTTTCTTCAAAGCATCTAAAATCCACAGCGCATTTCCATCTAAACCTTTACCCCGATCTGAAATAGTCAAAAAGGCAAAGCGCTCATCATCCGAGGTGCTCACCGTGTGGAAACGTTGTGGGTTTTTCGCGTCCTCATAAATCAATTGATCCTGCGATTGTGGAGTTCCCACTGTGTGAAACCAAACTTGGTGATTTTCATTCTTCGTGCTTAATTCCTTCCCTTTCCCTGGTTCTGGATAACGAGAATAATAGAATCCATTCCCTTTCCAAGCCACCCCGCTTACTTTCACCCAACTTAACTCATCGGCTAGGTTTTTGCCGGTTTCCATATCACGCACATAATACGTTTGCCAATCGCTTCCGCTTAAGCTAAGTCCTACACAAGCATATTTCCCTGTTTTGTTTAAAGAGAATACCGTTAGACGTGTTGTTCCGTCTTTTGATAAGGTGTTCGGGTCGATGACCTGCTCGGGTTTTCCTTGCAGGCCTTTTTGACGATATAATACCGATTGATTCTGTAAACCGGAATTCTTGTAGAAATAATACCATTCTCCTTTTCGAGAGGGGGCTGAAATTTTTTCGTAATTACTTAACGCCTCGATGCGTTTTTTGAATTCCTCGCGCAAGGGAATTTGCTTTAAATAGCCAAAGCTCACTTCATTTTGTGCCTTCACCCAAGCCTTCGTCTCCTCGCTATTATCATCTTCCAGCCAGCGATAAGGGTCCGCGACTTGCGTTCCGTGGTAATTATCGACGTGATCGATTTTCTTAGTGACAGGGTATTTCATTTGGGCCAAAGCAGACGCAGAAACGAGCATCATCGCTGCGATTAGGTTAGTTTTTGTGGACATAGGTGTAATTTAAAAAAGAGATCCTGTCTCGGCTCTAGGTGCGATCCCCACGTGGCGATACGCTTTTTCTGTAGCCTCACGCCCCCGAGAGGTGCGCTTTAAAAATCCCTCTTGTATTAAAAAAGGTTCATAAACTTCTTCGATTGTTTCGGCCTCCTCACCACAAGCGGTGGCAATCGTCGTTAAGCCGACTGGGCCTCCTTTGAATTTCTCGATAATGGTTAAAAGTATGCGATTATCCATTTCATCTAGCCCATTTTGGTCTACATCCAAGGCATTCAAAGCAATTTCGGCGATCTTTACATCGATGGTACCGTCACCCTTCATTTGGGCAAAATCACGGGTACGTCTCAATAAATTATTCGCAATACGCGGTGTCCCTCGGCTACGTCTAGCAATCTCATAAGCACCCGATTCGTCGATGGGCATATCTAATATGGAAGCAGATCGCTTTACGATTTTAGTCAATAAAGCAGCGTCATAATACTCTAGACGTGCATTTATGCCAAAACGAGCGCGCAAAGGGGAGGTCAATAATCCCGCTCTTGTCGTAGCGCCAATCAAGGTAAAAGGATTCAATCCGATCTGAATGCTACGCGCATTAGGACCAGAATCTAGCATAATATCAATCTTGTAATCCTCCATCGCAGAATACAAATATTCTTCCACTATGGGATTCAAACGGTGAATTTCATCAATAAATAGCACATCGAAGGGCTGCAAATTCGTCAGCAAACCAGCTAAATCGGAGGGTTTGTCTAAAACAGGTCCCGAGGTAATTTTCAAAGTAGAGCCTAATTCGTTCGCAATAATGTGCGACAAAGTCGTTTTACCTAAGCCCGGAGGCCCATGCAATAAGACGTGATCAAGAGCTTCTTCGCGCGCTTTAGCCGCGTCGACGAAAATTTGCAGGTTATCTACAATTTTTCCTTGACCCGAAAAGTCCAAAAAGTTCAATGGGCGCAAGGCCTTATCGAACTCCTTCTCTTGCGGGTTCAGTGATTCAGCATCCCCGGTTAAATAATCTTCACGCATCTTTCGAATTATCAAATTGAAATCAAAGATAATTTTTTTATTGAGAAGATTTTATAGTTTTGGAAAACCAAAATAACAACCTCAACCTATGTCATCAATTTTCATCGGCGAACTCGCCGGAACTGCAACCCTATTATACCTCGGAAATGGCGTTGTGGCCAATATGTTATTAAAAGACACGAAAGGAAATGGCACTGGATTATTAGCCATTGCGGCAGCTTGGGCTTTCGCGGTAACCATTGCCATCTTTGTTTCTACTTATTTCGGTAGCTCGGGTGCGCACCTTAATCCGATTGTTACTATTGCAGGTTGTGTGAAATCAGGCGATTGGAGTTTATTCCCCACCTTTATCGGTGCTCAGCTTTTAGGGGCTATGTTAGGGCAATTATTAGTTTGGCTACATTATAAGCCGCATTACGATGTTACAGAGGACAAAGGAGCTATTCGTGCGTCATTCTGCACGGATCCGGCAATTAAAAATGCTCCCTTTAATTTTATTTCTGAAGCATTTGCCTCAGCACTTGCGGTGGTGGCTTTAGGAACGTTTTCAACTATTGAAACGGGTTTAGGACCCTTCATGGTAGGTATTTTAGTCTGGGCTGTCGGCCTTGGACTAGGTGGTACCACAGGTTATGCAATTAATCCGGCTCGTGATTTAGGTCCTAGAATTATGCACGCCATTTTACCCATTCCTAATAAAGGGGATTCCGGCTGGGAATATGCTTGGATTCCAGTACTGGGCCCTGCGGCTGGAGCGGTATTAGGTGCCTTTATTTTGACCCTAAACTAATTCACTATGTACGTAGGTTCTATCGATCAGGGGACGACGAGTTCCCGTTTTATCATCTTTAATAAGGCTGGAGAGATTATTTCTGTAGGCCAAAAAGAGCACAAACAGATCTATCCCCAAGCGGGATGGGTGGAGCATGACTCGCACGAGATTTGGAAAAATACCCAAGAAGTGATCGGTTTAGCGCTGGGAAAAGCCAACTTGTCTGCGAAGGATTTAGTAGCTGTGGGAATAACGAATCAACGGGAGACTACGGTAGTTTGGAACAAGAAAACGGGCAAAGCATATTATAATGCGATTGTTTGGCAAGATACGCGGGTGGGTTCTGAGCTCGCAGAATTAGCGAAAGACGGCGGAATGGATCGTTTCAGAGCAAAAACCGGGCTTCCCTTAGCGACTTATTTCAGCGGGTTAAAATTGCGCTGGTTATTGAATAATATCGACGGATTGCGGGCAGATGCAGAAAAAGGCGATGCGCTTTTTGGCACGATGGATTCGTTCATTGCCTGGCATTTAACAGGTGGAGTAGAGGGCGGAATTCACATCACCGATGTGACTAACGCAAGCCGTACTCAGTTAATGGACTTACAGACCTGTGCTTGGGACGACGAAATCCTACACGTATTAAGCATCCCGAAAGCGATGCTACCGGAAATCAAATCGAGCTCCCTCGTTTATGCTAAAGCAAAAGGAGTTTTAGGTGGAGTTCCGCTAGCAGGAATTTTAGGAGATCAGCAAGCTGCTTTAGTGGGCCAAACCTGCTTCAATCCCGGCCAAGGAAAAAATACCTATGGTACTGGCTGTTTCTTATTAATGAATACGGGAACGAAAGCGATTCCATCCCAATTTGGCCTATTAACAACCGTCGCCTATCAATTAGGCAACGATCCAGTGCATTACGCCCTAGAGGGATCTGTGGCGATTACTGGTGCATTAGTGCAATGGTTACGGGATAATCTAGGCATCATCAAGAACAGCCCGGATATCGAGAAATTAGCTAAGCTAGTGGACGACAATGGCGGATGCTACTTTGTTCCCGCTTTCTCTGGATTATATGCGCCCTATTGGAAACAAGATGCCCGGGGCGCCTTAGTCGGCCTAACACGCTATATAAATAAATCGCATATCGCGCGCGCCGCGTTAGAGGCGACTGCTTTCCAAACCTGGGAAGTATTAGAAGCCATGGAAAAAGATGCCGGAATCCCGATTGCCTCTCTTCGGGTAGACGGAGGAATGGTTGTCAATCAATTATTAATGCAGTTCCAGTCGGATATCATAGGCGAAGAGGTGATTTGCCCTAAGATAATCGAAACGACAGCTCTAGGCGCAGCCTATGCGGCTGGACTAGCCGTAGGATACTGGGCGAACTTAGATGATCTTAGAAAAAATTGGGGAATTGCGCATACGTGGAAACCAGCGATGGATTCCGATAAGCGAGCGCATTATCGCAAGCAATGGAAGAAAGCAGTGACTAAAACCTTTGACTGGGAGGATTAGTATTCGCACGAGTCATCCCGTAAGCTGGACAGGCGGCTTGTCTCGAACAAGAGGCAAGCGCGCTAGCTACAACCAGGAATAAAATCCATCTTTTCATATTATACCGAAGCTAACTTCGCTTTCGCAGGCGTTTCCTTTTTTGCAATGGGTTCCGCTGTGTGTTGATATCCCAAAATATCTAACATCGGTGCACTTGTTTGTTCCTCAGAGAACAAGCGAGTCGTAATCGTTCCATCTTCCAGACGATCTACAATCACATGCTTAGGCGCGGGAATTAAACAATGTTGAATTCCGCCATAGCCGCCAAGGGATTCTTGGTAAGCTCCTGTGTGGAAGAATCCAACATATTGGCGTTCTGATTCCTCTTCAAAAATAGGTAAGTATAAATCGGAACTGTGGGCTTCTGTGTTGTAGAAATCCATCGAATCGCAAGTTAAACCTCCTAGGTTGACCTTCTGGTAAGGTAAACCCCAGTTATTCACAGGCAACATGATGTATTTTTGGTTCATACCCCATGAATCCGGTAATTGAGTAATGAATGAACCATCAATCATATACCAAAGCTCCTTGTCATTCTGCAGTTTTTGGTCAATAATCTCATACAAAACAGCCCCACTTTCTCCCACCGTATACGAGCCAAACTCTGTAAAAATATTGGGAACTGGCACATTATTTTTATTACAAATCCACGAGATTGATTCCACAATTTCGTCGACCATCGCCTGGTAATCATAATTAAACTGCAAGGAAGTTTGGATAGGTAAGCCACCCCCTAAATCGATTGAATCCAATTCAGGACAAATCTTCTTCATCTCACAATATTTGTAAATGAAGCGGCTTAATTCTGACCAATAATAGGCGGAATCCTTGATACCTGTATTAATGAAGAAGTGTAACATCTTCAAATTAAAACGCGGATTTGGCTTAATCTTCTCCGTATAAAGTGTGTTTACATCGGAATAACGAAGACCCAAGCGAGAGGTATAAAACGCAAAATCTGGTTCCTCATCCGTCGCAATGCGAATGGCCAAATTCACTTTTTCAGCCGTCACCGATTTCTCGTAAAAATCAATTTCCTTTAAATTATCTAAAACGGGAATGCAATTAAACCCGTCATTAATCAGCTCAGAAATATATTGCGTATACAAGGGTTGTTTGTAGCCATTGCAAAGAATATAAGTCGATTTAGAGATTTTACCTTGATTATACATATCGCGAATGATCGAGATATCAAAGGCGCTAGAGGTCTCTAAATGCACATTTTGTTTTAATACTTCTTCTAAAATGAAAGAGAAGTGAGACGATTTCGTACAATAGCAATAGGTATAGTTTCCTTTGTAATTGTACTTTTTAATCGCATTACGAAACAAAAGCTTCGCATTCTCGATATGTTCAGAAATCTTAGGCAAGTAAGATACCTTTAAAGGGGTACCATACTGCTTAATAATCTCCATAATAGGCACATTATTAAACAATAATTCATTGTTCTCATTGATATTGAACTCGCGAGTAGGAAACTCGATGGTTTGATCAATTAGATCGATGTAATTTTTCATCTCTATGTTTAAATGCACCCGAGTTCACCTCGAGTTTGTTGAAAAACGTGCAAAACTGCAATAAAAGTATGTACTTTGCAAGCTAAATACATATTAAGTTATTATGTCCAAAATTCATTTTATCGCCATCGGTGGTGCCGCAATGCATAACTTAGCCCTAGCCCTTTTAGCTCAAGGTCATCAAATAACGGGTTCTGACGATGAAATATATGAACCTTCTAAAAGTCTTCTAGAAAAAAATGGCCTTCTTCCGGCTGAATTTGGTTGGTTTCCAGAGAAAATTACAGCGGACATTGACACCATTGTTGTAGGAATGCACGCTCGGGCAGACAATCCGGAGCTTTTAAAAGCACAAGAATTAGGATTAAAAATCGAATCCTATCCCTCCTTCATTTACGAACAAAGCAAAAACAAGCAACGTATTGTGATTGCCGGAAGCCATGGAAAAACCAGCATTACCTCCATGATTCTCCATGTATTGAAGC
This sequence comes from uncultured Cytophagaceae bacterium, assembly GCA_903907915.1. Taxonomy (GTDB): domain Bacteria; phylum Bacteroidota; class Bacteroidia; order Cytophagales; family Spirosomataceae; genus Aquirufa. The sequence goes on along the minus strand of CAIVPV010000258.1, from coordinate 2,708 downwards.
GACTGAACCGTAAATTTGATTATTTAGTGGGAGCACGAATCGAAGGCTTTGAACTAATGGCCTCTCTTTCAGACTCCCCTATTATGATCATCGAAGGGGATGAATACTTAGCCTCCCCCATCGACAGAAGGGCAAAATTCCTATTATACCAGCCACATATAACCTTGATTTCTGGAATCGCATGGGATCACATTAATGTGTATCCGACCTTCGAATCCTATACCACGGCCTTTGAAAATTTAGTCAAAGAAATGCCAAAAGCGGGTCACCTGTTTTTTGATAAGACAGATAAAACGTTAGAAGCTATCGCAGAAGGATGTCCAGAACATTGTCATTCTGAAGGATATAAAGCGCATGAATCAGTGATTCGCAACGGCCAAACTTTCATCAAAGGAAATGATGGGACGGAATATGGCTTGCAGGTTTTTGGAGATCATACCCTTAAAAACATACAAGGTGCGATGCATATTTGTCTACAATTAGGGGTGAAAGAACGTGAGTTCTACACTGAAATTCAATCATTTAAGGGTGCCGCTAAGCGCTTAGAATGGGTGGGCGAATCAGATTCCCAATTACTATACAAGGATTTTGCGCACGCACCCTCTAAGGTTAAAGCAACTACCCAAGCACTTAAGGCTCAATTCCCCAATCGTAAATTAATCGCGGTTGTAGAATTACATACCTTCAGCAGCTTGAATCCAGCTTTCCTTCCTGAATACAAATCAACACTAGCAGATGCCGATGTCGCCATCATCTATTTAAGCGAGCACGCCCGTGCCATTAAACGGATGGATAAGATAGAGGAGGAAACGGTTCGGACTTATTTCAAACATCCAAACCTAGTGGTAATCAGAGATCAAGCAGAATTAGTTCAGATCCTCCTGAAACAAAATCAGGAAAACCAAAACCTGTTGATGATGTCGTCTGGCACCTTCGATGGTCTTGATTTTCCTGGATTAGCCTCCGAACTCGGATTACGAATTCAATAATACGTCTAATTCTTCTTTAAATCCTGTTAGTAAAATCTCCTTCATCGAGATTTTGCGTTTCTGCGTATTGATTTTACTTAAGGTAATTTTATCCTCCATCATACGAGCTGATTCTGATTCAGCAATAAAGGATTCTAATTCGCCTCGCTCCTTCTTAGCCATGTAATCCATTTGATTAATCATGATCTTCAACTGCTCGATACGTGGCTTTTCATTCAAGTTCGCGTGGCGATAGGAAATCACCCGCAATAAATAATTCATCTCAAAGATTTTATCGCAAATCGTCCGGAATCGTTCAGCTAGTGAGCGATCCATATTTTTTATTTGTGCAGAAATTTCCTTCCACTTCACTAGGTTCGCTTTTGCCAGATCAGCAGTGGCAACGATATTCTCTTGATCTTTTAATCTGATTTCTAAATCCCCCGTCATTGTCGTTAATTCCAAAATGCGTGGATCAACCCGAGGCTTATAATCAATTCCTTTTATTCGATTATACTTCTCGAAGAACATATCATTTGCCTTCTTGAAGTTCTTCCAAAGCATCGATTGCTTCTTAGGAGGTAATCCAATCACATTCTTCCATTCCTTCTGAATCTCCTTCACCTTAATTACCGAATCATCAATATCCTCGGCTTTTCGCAATTGGTGAACATTATCAATATATCCTTGTAAGATTAAAATTTTCTCATCTATCTGGCGATTCTTCTCCTCAAAGTAAAAACGACGCTTCAAGAAGAATTCATCCATCACTTCTTGAAATTCAACCGATAATTGATCTTGAAATTGCTTATCGACCGGACCCGTCTTCACCCATTTCATTTTCACTTCCATCAACTTATCCGTCGCCTCTACTACGTCCTCCTCAATACTGATTTCCCTTGCATCTTGGATCAAGGCACGCTTTATTTCTAAATTCTTGACTTGATTAGCCTGAATTAATTCTTTTAAAAAAGCCTCGTGCTTCTCTAAGTCGACTAGCAAGGGCTTGAAATCTCCTAAACCATCGAATTCGATGAGGTAGGTTTTCATTTGCAAGACTTTGGTTAGAAAAGATCCCTTATTCTGTGCCGCCTCAATTTCCGCAGATAAACCTTTCACCTTGCTTAAAGCTAGGTCAAATCGTTTCACAAAATAGGCTAGTGCTTCTTCCTCTGAACCTCGCACGAAACCAATTTCGCGCTCAGGGTAGGTTAAATAGGCGTTGATGAAAACTTTGCCGTCGCGGCAAAATCCAAATTCGTTTGATGTAGGCTGGCTCATATGTTTTAAAGAAAGAGCTTCAAGTAAGTACTTTGGCTCAAATGTTAATCCTAATTCTTATTTCACCTCTAATTTATTTAAAAAATTGCGATATTTGTGGGTTAGATAAAAATAAAATTCATGAGTAACGAAACGATCATCTTTTCGATGGAGCGTGTGTCGAAAGTCATTCCTCCTCAAAAGACCATTATAAAAAACATTTACCTATCCTTTTTCTACGGAGCCAAAATCGGGGTCTTGGGTCTTAACGGTTCCGGAAAGTCCACTTTATTGCGTATTATCGCCGGAATCGACAAATCTTATACCGGCGATGTTGTGTTTTCTCCCGGCTATACGGTCGGATTATTAGAGCAAGAGCCGCAATTAGATCCGAATAAAACGGTGATCGAAGTCGTCGAAGAGGCGGTTATAGAAATCAAGAACCTATTAAAGGAATTTGATGAGATTAATGAGGCATTT
>CAIVPV010000257.1 GCA_903907915.1 uncultured Cytophagaceae bacterium | reverse complement strand
CACACAAATAATTCAAACAGAACAATTACTTCCTTTGGTAGCCTCAGAAACAGGTGAAAAAGCTAGCTCAGTAGATTACATTTTTGAGCCGACAGAAGAAGAAATTATTTCTGAATTAATTCCAAAGTCCATTAAATTGTCTATTTTCCGTGCCTTGTTAGAGTCCAATTCATCTGAACATGGCGCTCGTATGACAGCGATGGATAAAGCAACAGAAAATGCTGGTGAATTAATTAAAGCATTAAAATTAGAATATAACCGTTCACGTCAAGCAGCCATTACGAAGGAAATCTTAGAGATCGTAGGGGGTGCAGAAGCGTTAAGCGCATAAGTAGAACAGCCTACCTAACAAGAAAGCCTTTCTTTGCAGAAAGGCTTTTTTTAGCTAAAATGAAAAAAAACGTAATTCATAGTACGGATGAGGATCAAGAAACCGCAGTCTTAGTTGCGGTCACTTCCCAAAAACAAAATGCCGAACAAACGGCAGAATACCTCGCAGAATTAGCTTTTCTAGCTTCTACTTCTGGCGTGGTCACCTTGCACAGTTTCACCCAAAACTTAGCAAAACCGGATAACAAGACGTACGTAGGAAAAGGGAAATTTGAGGATATCATGGCCTATGTCATCGAAAAGGATGTGGACATGATCATTTTTGACGATGACCTCAGCCCTTCTCAAGTGCGAAATATTGAATTTACGATTCAGGAATACGGAAAAGAAGTCAAAGTATTAGATCGAAGTTTATTGATTCTAAATATTTTTGCCCAAAGAGCCCAAACCGTTCAAGCCCGCACCCAAGTAGAACTCGCGCAATACCAATACATGTTACCTCGACTTACTCGCATGTGGTCTCACCTCTCTAAACAACGTGGTGGCGTAGGTATGCGTGGTCCAGGTGAAAAAGAATTAGAAACGGATCGTCGTATCGCGAACGATCGGATCGCCTTTTTAAAGGAAAAACTTGAAGGAATCGACAAGCAATCCTATACACAACGCAAAAACCGCGACCGCATGGTCCGTGTCTCCTTAGTGGGATACACGAACGTAGGCAAGTCCACATTAATGCAAAAACTAGCTAAAACAGACGTTTTCGCTGAAAATAAATTATTCGCGACAGTAGATTCTACGGTGCGCAAAGTGGTTTGGGAAGGCATCCCATTCCTGTTAACAGATACGGTAGGTTTTATTCGAAAGCTCCCAACCCTCTTAATCGAATCCTTTAAATCGACTTTAGATGAGGTGCGCGAGGCAGACGTTTTATTGCACGTGGTGGACATCTCTCACCCTAATTTTGAGGAACAAATCGAAGTCGTACAAGGAATCTTAAACGAAATGGGTGTAGGTGATAAACCAACTATTTTAGTTTTCAACAAAATCGACCTCTTCCCTGTAGAAGATATTTTCTTCGAAGGATCTGAAGTCGGAATAGACGGCGAGCCACAATTAAGTAAGATGGACCGGGTGACTGCCTTTTTGAATAAGTCCCACTGGAAAACCAATACCCCTAAAACGGTATTCATCTCGGCAGAACAACGCAGCAACCTAGCTGAACTACGAGAGACGATTATGGGAATTATAAAGAACAAACACCAGCAAATTTTCCCTAACTGGTTAGAGGGAAATCACTTGATGGGTCATAGTGATGGGTATACTCCAGAGTAGATACAAATACCAAAGTTCAAAGTTCAAAGAACGTTGAAAAAAGATTGGCGCTGTAGTTCAACGGATAGAATAGGCGTTTCCTAAACGCTAGATCCGGGTTCGATTCCCGGCGGGGCCACATAGTCACTTCGTGACAGTCGCTAGTCACTAGTCTCTAGTCCGGAGGGAATGAGTCCGGAGGACAAAAAGAAGAGAGCGCACCTTGTAAACGCTAGAGACGGCCGGGGTCGCGCTCGACTCGATTCCCGCCGGGGCCACATGACGCGAAGCGTCAGTCGCTAGTCGCTAGTCGCTAGTCCGGAGGGAATGAGTCCGAAGCCTATTGGCAGTCATCGCTTCGCGATTCAGTCACGACTGCGTCGTTTAGTCGCCTTCGGCTTAGTCCGGAGGGAATTATTTACCATTCAGCAATCTAAAATCTACTATATTCTTTATTCTTTACATCGGAACAATTCTCATACAAACGGTGTTTAATTTACACTTGAATTTTATTACTTGAATCAGCCTTACTCGCATCAACTTTATACTAGCACTGAACAACTTCCCGAATCGTGGGATCAGGTATCAGAATCATGCATTTTCTTGCAGAGTGATTACTTAGCTATTTTGGAAAAATCGTCACCCATTAATATGTCTTGCACATTTGTGGGCATATTTTCAGACGATAAATTAATAGCGACTGCTTTATTTCAAGAGATTGATTTAGCCATGTTAACGAGTTT
>CAIVPV010000256.1 GCA_903907915.1 uncultured Cytophagaceae bacterium | reverse complement strand
ATCTATTTATCTCCATGGGATCGTTTTCATCCAGCCTATGGTACGGATGACTATAATCAGGTGTATGCCAATATGCAGGAGGAATTATTGACAAACTATGGGCCTATATTCGAATTTTGGTACGATGGGGCTAATGGTGAAGGTCCGAATGGCAAGAAGCAAGTGTATGACTGGCCACTATTTCATTCTATGGTTACCAAGTATCAACCGAATGCGGTTCAATTTTCTGACGCTGGTCCAGACATTCGTTGGGTAGGTAATGAAAGAGGTTATGGATATGATACGATGTGGAGCCCAATATTACGCGATAAGATCTATCCTGGGTGTCCTGATTTTGATAAGTATAGAAATGGTCAAGAGAATGGAACTCATTGGGTTTCTCCTGAAGTGGATGTTTCTATTCGACCAGGTTGGTATTACCATCCAGAGCAAGACGATAAAGTGAAGACACCTGATTCTTTATTAAAGATTTACGCGGCTTCTGTTGGGCGTAACGCAAACCTTTTGTTGAATATTCCGGTGGATACCCGTGGCTTGATTCATGAAAATGATTCTGCTTCCTTGATGGGATTTGCAGCTATTCGTACAAAATCATTAGTTAATCTTTTAAAGGGCAATTCAAGTGATCCCTTATTTGATGGAAAAAATTCGACCTATTGGATGGCCTCTCTAAAAAAGAATGATATTCAGGTTGATTTGAAAACACCACAAAAAGTGAATACCATCATGCTACAAGAACCAATTGCCTTAGGACAACGTGTGAGTAGTTTCGAATTGGAATTAGTTGATGAATTGGGGAATAAGGAGACAATTAAAGCTGGAACCATTGGCCATAAGCGAATGATTACTTTCAAGGAGAGGAAACTAAAAAGCTTCCAAATTAGATTTACGTCTTCGCGAGGAACCGTATTGATATCTAATTTAGAAGCTTATCGATTTATTTCAACACGTAACGAACCGCTTTTCCTGTAAAGGTAAAGCCACTAGCAGTTTGTGTGCTGTAAACAGAATACTTAACGTCTATTAAGGCAGTTGCGCCTAATTCTTTCGCTTTTTCGACCATCTGCGTTAGAATTTCCTGCTTTTTATCCTGATGATTGCCTCGATAAAGCATTTTGCCATTTTGGGTTTGCTTATCCTCTAACGGAACCTCTCCAGACATTTTGATCGTTTCAATGTCCTCGTAGCTTTGCTTCGGATGATCATTAAAATACACAACGTCAATGTCGTATTTTACTGGGACCTCAAATCCTAAACCATCGTGGCGCTCTACACCCCCATTCTTAAAGTCATTTGAGTAATAAGTAGACGGTTTGATGTTTTTAGAACAACCGAACACGGATAACACAAGAAGAAGCTTACATGCTTTCTGAATCATAGATTAATACTTTATCCCAAAGGTGGGCACAGTTTTTTATAAATTCTAAATGGATAGGTGCCGTTTGATAATAATCATGCCCTTTCTCCTCCTCAAATGTAGTTAACAAGCAATAATCGTAGGAACGATCAATTACTGGACGATCCGTATTAGCGGGTTTACCTACGCTAAATACATCTACTGTTTCTACATCAGCAAGAGATTGAACTCCAGCTTCAAAAAGTGCGATATCTTCTGCACTTAAACCTTTTTTTAACCAAAAATTAACAACGTGTACAAACATAATTTTATTTATTTAATCCTTCTTGTGAACTAATTTGGGCTAATTTTGTGCCTAATTCAGCAGAGGCACTAGCTAATGGCATACGAACTTGAGCGCCAAACAAACCCTGATTCTCTAATAATTTCTTTACTCCTACGGGATTCCCTTCTTCGTATAAGAAAGGATCGATGGTAAGGAATTTGCCTAAAACTTTAGAAGCAGCTTTAAAGTCCCCTTCGAGCGCCTGATGAATCATCGCTGTAAATTGTTGAGGGAAAGCGTTAGCAATAACGGACATAACACCCACTCCACCGATCGAGATAATTGGTATAGCTTGCACATCATCCCCTGAAATTAACAAGAAATCGGAGGGTTTGTGATAAGCAATTTCCATACATTGTTCAATGATGCAAGATGCTTCCTTAATTCCTATTATATTTTTATGTTCAGCTAGTTTTAAAACTGTCTCGGCCGACATATTTATACCAGTTCTTCCTGGTATGTTGTACATAATTACGGGTACAGGACAAGCATCGGCAATGGCTTCATAATGAGCTATTACACCTCTAGCACTTGGTTTATTGTAATAAGGACAAACGGATAAAATCGCATCGATTCCTTCAAAGGACGTTTGCTTGATTTGATTTACTACTGAATCTGTATTGTTCCCTCCTAATCCATAAACGATGGGAAGGTTCTTAGAGTTAGCTCTTTGAATCGTAGCAACAATTTGCTTTTTCTCATCTGCTGTCGTGGTTGCAGATTCACCAGTTGTACCTTGAACCACTAAATAATCAACACCTCCGTTGCTCACGTGTTGAATTAACTTCGTTAGTCCGTCCCAATTAATAGAACGATCCTCGTTCATAGGAGTAACTAGAGCTGGCGCAACGCCATGGAATTTAGCTAATGATTGCATATTTAAGAAAGAAGGGCTAAAAATTCGTCCTCCGAAATAATTGGTATGGAAAGTGAATTTGCTTTTTCTAGTTTAGCTGGACCCATATTTTCACCAGCCACTAGGTAATCTAATTTAGCAGAAATACTGGAAACGACTTTTCCGCCGTTAGCGATGATTTTTGCTTTAAGCTCATCTCTATCGAAATGGCTAAATACACCCGAAATTACGAAACTTTTACCTTCTAAGGCCGTTGTTTCCAAAACTATTTCACTTATTTCTTCGGAAAATTGAACTCCTGAGCTTTTAAGACGCTCGATGATCTCCAGGTTCTGTGGTTTTGAAAAATACTCTAACACGCTTAATGCAATACTTTCCCCTATTTCTGGAATGGCTATTAATTCATCTAAACTTGCACTTATAAGGTTATCAAGTGAATGATAATGTAAGACTAATTTCTCAGCAATAGTTGCCCCTACGTGGCGAATACCCAAGCCAAATAATACTTGTCGGAAAGGAATCTCTTTGGAATTCTCTATACTAGAAAGAATGTTTTGAATAGATTTCGCTTGAAATCCGTCTAAACCTATAAATTTCTCAGCGCTTAAATCATATAGGTCTGCCACATTAGATACGAAGCCTTTTTCAAATAAAACATCAACCGTTTCCGTACCTAAGTTCTCTATATTTAAGGCTTTACGAGCAATGAAGTGCTCCAATTTTCCTTTAATTTGAGGAGGACATCCGGAATCGTTTGGACAATAATGGTTCGCTTCTCCTTCTTGCCGAATTAATTCAGTAGCACACGAAGGGCAATGAGTAGGGAATACAAAAGCTTCACCCTGCTTTCTTGCAGAGACATCTACACCGGTGATTTTAGGAATAATCTCGCCCCCTTTTTCAATAAAAACGGTATCGCCTTCCCGTAAATCAAGACGTTCCATTTCATTAGCGTTGTGAATGGAAGCCCGTTTAATGACTGTCCCAGCTAAGTAAACCGGTGAAAGGTTGGCCACAGGAGTAACGTTACCAGTTCTTCCTACTTGGTAAGAAATAGAAACGATTTTAGTACGCGCTATTTCAGAGGGGTATTTGAAAGAAATTGCCCAACGAGGTGATTTGGCAGTAAATCCTAAACGTTCTTGTTGACCAAAATCATTTACTTTTATGACTATCCCATCTGTATTTAAAGGCAGATCATTTCTCTTCTCTGCCCAATCGGAGATGTAGGTAATTACGTCATCGATAGATGCACATACGCGATACGTCTGCGAAACGCTAAAACCAACGGATCTTAAATGTTCTAAAGCGTCAGAGTGACTATTAAATGGATTTTCATACCCTAAGTAGGAATAAATAAAACATTCCATTTCCCTTCGTGCGACTTCAGCAGAATCCTGCATTTTAAAGGTTCCAGATGCGGCGTTACGCGGATTAGCTAAGGGT
>CAIVPV010000255.1 GCA_903907915.1 uncultured Cytophagaceae bacterium | reverse complement strand
CATATTATTTTAATACATTTGAATAATTCTTATTATAAAATTACGGAAAAATTCAAATATTCTTTAAATAGTACAATCATTGGTTGTATTTGTTCATTGTTTTGGTGAGTCCTTCAGAGCAGAATGATTCTATTATCTCCGCGGTTTTATCCAAAATGAAGGGAATCACTTCTATTTCTGCCTCAGGAAAGTTACTTAAGACATAATCGGCCTGTCTACCTTTAGGAAAATCACTCCCAATTCCCATCCGCAAACGAGGGTATTCTGATCCACCTAGCACTTCTTCGATACTTTTTAAACCATTGTGTCCGCCAGGTGAACCTTTTGGCTTTAATCGCAAGGTCTCGAAGGGTAGGGCCAGGTCGTCCACTAAGACGAGCATGTTCTCTTTTTCAATCTTATAATAGGACAACCAATAATTCACCGCTTTTCCACTTAGGTTCATAAAAGTGGTGGGCTTAATCAAATAGATCGTATGACTTTTGAACTTATAGGAGGCAACAGAAGCTAGTCGGTCAGTCTTAAAGGTTAGCTCTTTTTGTTTGGCTAAATAATCTACCGCCATAAAACCGATGTTATGCCTTGTAAATAAATACTGTGGGCCTATGTTGCCCAGTCCAACGATTAAAAAGTTCATGCGGGTAAGCGATTTTTTTTACAAATTACGTTCAAATTTTTTAGAACACCTCTTTGCGCTTAACTTCGCATAAAATTAATCGTATGAATAAAATTGCCTGCATCACGGGTGCGAGTTCCGGAATCGGCCGCGCCACCGCCCAATCCTTAGCTAAAGATGGTTTTCGTTTAATCCTTTGTGGTCGAAGAAAAGGGCGATTAGAGGAATTAAAGGCAAGTTTAGGTGTAGAATCAATTATTTTGGTCTTTGATGTGACGGATCAGAAATCGGTTATTTCAGCTTTTGATTCTTTATCGGCTGATTGGAAAAATATCGATGTATTGATAAATAATGCCGGAAATGCGCATGGCATGTCTGCAATTCAAGATGGAGACGTGGCTGATTGGGAGGCGATGATGTCCTCTAATGTGACAGGTTTATTATATGTATCGAAAGAGGTAATGAAGGGAATGGTAGCTCGTGAATCAGGACATATCATTAATTTATCCTCCATAGCGGGTAAACAAACGTATCCGAATGGAAATGTCTATTGTGCCTCTAAGGCCGCTGTGGAAGCTTTATCTGCTGGTATGCGCTTAGATTTAAATCCCTTTGGCATCAAAGTATCTAATGTAGCTCCGGGTGCGGTAAGCACCGAGTTTTCTGACGTACGCTTCAAGGGTGATTCGGCGAAAGCAGCCTCCGTTTATGCTGGATACGAACCTTTAGTGGCTGAAGATGTGGCGGATTTAATTCGCTATATTATTATGGCACCGGCACACGTGAATATCGCGGACGTGACTATTTTGCCGAAAGCGCAAGCTTCAGCCTTCCAAATTCTTCGTAAAAATTAAATGGAGCGCTGGCGAACGGTCTCAAAAATAATGACACCCGCCGCTACAGAAACATTTAAAGAACCTACTTGACCTGTTTGGGGAATTTTAGCGATTTCATCTGATTTGCGGATGATTTCGTCGGTGATTCCATCTTCTTCAGATCCCATAATGATTGCAATGGGGTCTTTGTAGTCAATTTCGTAAATGGTACTTTTCGCTTTTTCCGTACATGCCACCACACGTAAACCCGAATTTTGTAAGAAATCGATGGTCTGTATAAGGCTATCTTCTTTACAAACCGGAATAAAGTTCAAAGCTCCCGAGGAGGTCTTCATGGCATCCGCATTGATTTGAGCGGCACCGCGAGATGGTAAAACAATCGCGTGAACACCAGCACATTCGGCCGTACGAGCGATAGCGCCAAAGTTTCTAACGTCCGTAATACGGTCTAAGATTAAAATGAATGGAATTTCTCCTTTTTCAAATGTGTCTGCGATGACATTTTCTAATTTCGCATAATGTATAGCAGAAACGAAGGCGATAGCCCCTTGGTGATTTTTACGCGTGATGCGATTTAATTTTTCCAAAGGTACCTTTTGAACTTGTATGCCTTTTTCTTTGGCTAAATCAAGGATTTCCGTGTTTCCTAGTTCTCTTTGAACTAATAAACGATCAATTTCCTTCCCCGAACGAAGGGTTTCTAGTACAGATTGCACCCCAAATACAAACTCTTTATTGTCTGTTACGGGGGCTGTAAAATGCCTAAATGGTCGCTTAAATGGGGGTCTTGATTCGTTTTCTTCTGACACGTCGTTGCTTGAAATTTTGCACGAAGGTCGGCATTTTTTTTAACATTTCAGCTAGATAATTCCTTACCTTTGAACTTGAATCAGTCTTAATCCTTTTAGAATGTATAAAACTACCGAAATTGCGTCCTCTGATATTCCCTCAGATAATCCTGTTCATCAACGTTTATTGTATCCCTATATCCACGTTAGCAAATTGCTTTCAGGCAATTTATTAGAGATTGGATGTGGCACAGGACGTGGTGTGGGTGTGTTAGCAGATGCAATAAGTGATTATACAGGTGTCGATAAGAATACAGAATTGATGGAAAGTCTATCAAAGACGTATCCGAAGTTCAAGTTTATCGATATGTTTTTACCTCCCTTGCAGGATTTACCCTCCAATCACTTTGATTATGTGGTTACTTTTCAGGTAATTGAACACATTGAAAATGATGATTTTTTCTTAGCTGAAGCGGCTCGAGTTTTAAAGCCTGGTGGAAAATTGTATTTAACGACAGTGAATAAAAAGTTCTCTTTAACACGCAATCCGTGGCATGTAAGAGAATATTTAGCCCCTGAATTACGTGATTTGATGAAAAAACACTTTTCTGAAGTAATCACAGAAGGGGTTCATGGGAATCAAAAAGTGATGGATTATTACGAAGAGAATAAGGTGGCGGTGAAGAAAATTACCCGTTTTGATATTTTCAATCTCCAATATAAATTACCAAGAACCTGGTTGCAGGTTCCTTACGATATCGCGAATCGAATGAGTCGTTTATCCTTGTCTAAGTCGAATGATTCACTCGTGAGTTCGATTCAGGTGGATGATTATTTCTTGAGTCAGGATCCGGATAATTCTTTGGACTTCTTTTATACAGGTATTAAATAAATGGAATTCATCGACGAAGGTATTGAGGAATATGCTCGTATGCATTCTGAGCCTGAAAATGACCTGTTGAAGGAATTGGTTCGGGAGACACACGCGATGGTTTTACAGCCACGTATGCTCTCAGGCCATTTGCAAGGTCGTTTTTTGTCCTTTATTGCCAAAGTCTATCAACCTTCCTTAATCCTCGAAATCGGCACGTATACGGGTTATTCTGCTCTTTGTTTAGCCGAAGGATTACAACAAGGTGGACGCTTAATCACGATTGATGTGAACGAAGAATTAGAAAGCTTTACGCGTTCTTTCTTTGATCGTTCGCCGTATAAGGATCAAATTGATTACCGAATTAAGGATGCGGCAGTCGAAATACCTTCTATCGCTGGTCCTATTGACCTCGTATTTATTGATGCTGATAAACGTAATTATGCGCTTTATTTTGATCTAGTGATAGATAAAATGAAGCCTGGTG
>CAIVPV010000254.1 GCA_903907915.1 uncultured Cytophagaceae bacterium | reverse complement strand
TTCGTCTGTAAGCGGGTGCCATCCTCCCAAAAGTAGCGGCAAATCTCCGGCAATCGTTCATAACTAAAATAGTCACGGGGATTTTTGCCTGCCAGCGTGAATAATTCGTCCACTAAATGAGGCATCGTGAAGAGGGAAGGGCCGGCATCAAAACGAAAGCCGTCCATTTCAATCTCGGCTAGCTTTCCACCTACATAGGTATTAGCCTCGAAAACGCTGACTTCGTGCCCCGCCACCGCGCTGCGAATGGCTAGACCTAAACCACCCATTCCCGAACCAACGATTCCAATTTTGCTCATCTTCAAAATTAGCTAAAAAAGAATAAAAGGGTAAATGTTTTTCACTCCCTGACCTTTTCCGTAATTTTGCTCGAATTTTAATTTTTTCTATGCTACGTACACATACAAATGGCGAATTGCGCATCGAACACGCGGGCACCGAGGTAACTCTTTGTGGTTGGGTTCAGCGTTCACGAGATAAAGGGGGGATGATTTGGGTGGATCTTCGGGATCGTTACGGGGTCACTCAATTGATGTTAGAGGAGGGGAAATCGTCAGCGGAGGCTTTAACGCTGGCCCGTAGTTTAGGTCGTGAATTTGTGGTGGAGGCAAAAGGTACCGTGGTAGAGCGTTTGTCTAAAAACGACAAGATGCCTACTGGAGATATAGAAATCAAAGTAACAGAATTACGCGTATTGAATCCAGCAAAATTGCCTCCCTTCTTAATCGAAGATGAGACCGATGGTGGTGATGATATTCGCATGAAATACCGTTATTTAGACTTGCGTCGTAATCCGATTCGCGAGAGTTTGCAATTACGTCACCACGTGGGTCGTGAAGTGCGTAATTACTTAGATAAGCAAGATTTTATCGAGGTGGAAACACCTGTTTTGATCAAATCAACTCCAGAAGGCGCGCGTGATTTCGTGGTACCATCTCGGATGAATCCAGGCGAATTTTATGCCTTGCCGCAGTCTCCGCAAACCTTTAAGCAATTATTGATGGTATCCGGTTTCGACCGCTACTACCAAATTGTGAAGTGTTTTCGGGATGAAGATTTGCGCGCAGATCGCCAGCCGGAATTTACTCAAATCGACTGCGAAATGTCGTTCGTGGAGCAAGAAGATATCCTGAATATGTTTGAGGGATTGATTCGTCATTTGTTCCAAAACGTGAAAGGCTTCGACATCGGAACGGTATCGCGCATGACCTATGCGGACGCGATGAAAAACTACGGTTCAGACAAGCCGGACATTCGTTTTGAGATGAAATTCGTGGAATTGAAAGGCGACGACGTGGATTTAACGTCTGGCAAAGATTTCCAAGTTTTTGATACAGCGAACACTGTTGTGGGTATTTGTGTCAAAGGCGCAGCCGAATATACCCGCAAGCAACTGGATGAATTAACGGATTTTGTTCGTCGTCCACAGATCGGCGCGAAAGGCTTAATTTACGCTCGCGTTCAAGCGGATGGCGTGGTGAAATCATCGGTAGATAAATTCTATTCAGAAGCAGATTTAGCTACTTGGGCAGCGGCGTTTAGCGCGGAGCCAGGGGACTTAATTTTGGTTCTTTCAGGTGAGGGCGACAAGGTACGTAAGCAATTGAGCGAATTACGCTTAGAAATGGGAACGCGTATGGGATTACGTGATCCGAATAACTATAAAGTGCATTGGGTAGTGGATTTCCCACTATTAGAATACGGTGAGGAGGAAGATCGCTGGTTTGCGATGCACCATCCATTTACTAGCCCTAAGCCCGAGGATATTCCGTTGATGTTAGCTGGGGAATTGGGTAAAGTTCGTGCGAACGCCTACGATTTAGTCGTGAATGGGGTGGAAGTAGGAGGAGGTTCGATTCGTATCTTCCAAAAAGATCTGCAATCGAAGATGTTCGAAGTCCTTGGATTTACGCCAGAAGAAGCACAAGCGCAATTTGGATTCTTATTAGATGCCTTTGAATATGGGGCGCCGCCGCACGGTGGTTTGGCCTTCGGTTTTGACCGTCTTTGCTCTTTATTCGGAGGAACTGATTCGATTCGTGATTACATCGCTTTCCCTAAGAATAACGCGGGACGCGACGTGATGATTGATTCTCCATCTCCTTTAGCGCAAGCGCAATTAGATGAATTGAAGATTAAAACGACGGTTTAGATTGCCGAATAGAATGAAAGAGGGGGCCGCGCAGCGGCCCCCTCTTTTTTTTAAAAATCGTAATGAAAAACAGGACTCGACCATTCTCCGGCGTTGATATTCAACACCTCTTTAATCTCGCCTTTGTGGATATCGAATACCCAGCCGTGCAAGTGAGGCAATTGGCGATTTTTCCAGGCTTTTTGAACGATGGATGTCTTCGCTAGGTTTTGGATCTGTTCCGCTACATTCAATTCCACTAGTTTATTAAAGCGTGCCGTTTCATCCGTGATGTCATGCAAATCTTCGTAGTGTTTTTCGTAGACTTCTTTGATGTTACGAAGCCACTTATTAATTAAACCATAATCGGAATTAGTCATTGCCGCTTTCACCCCACCACAATTATAATGGCCACATACGATAATGTGTTTCACCTCTAATACCTCTACGGCATATTGCAAAACGGACAACAAATTAATGTCCGTATGCACCACCATATTCGCTACATTTCTGTGTACAAAAATATCACCTGGATCCGCATGCGTAATTTCTTCCGCAGGTACGCGGCTGTCAGCACATCCGATCCAAAGGAAAAGAGGCGTTTGGTTTTTTGACAAATTGTCAAAATAGCTCGGGTCTAATTCTAGTCTTTCGCTAGCCCACGCTTTGTTGTTCAAAAGTAATTTCTTGTATTCTTTCATGATTATTTCTTTTTTAAATCTGCCTCAATTCCTCTTTCGTGAGCTGTGGCGATGAATTCATCTATAAGTTGTTTAATATCGTGATCCATGAAATGAACTTTGGTCGTATCGATATAAACTTCTGACCCAGTAGGTATTTTTCGTAAGATCTCCTTTAAAGACATTTTATGTAAGAAGGTTACATCCTTTTGGAATTTAATTAATACCTCATTTCCGTTTTGAAAAACCGTAAAGACAGACGAATAATTTGTCAGTATTACGAAGATTAATCCCACTAAGGTACCTATAAAAATTCCCCATAATAAGTCGACACCTACGACTACCGCCACCGTAACTAAAAAGGGAACCCATTGCTTCCAGCCCTCTGCAATTACCTTTTTGAAAGCGGATGGATGGGCAAGTTTATATCCCGTGTACAATAAAACACTTGCTAAACAGGCCAATGGTATTTTGTTTAAATACAAAGGTAAAGCAAGTACCGCTGCGAGAAGCAAGATGCCATGGAAAAATCCGGACATGCGACTTTTTCCACCAGAATAGACATTTGTAGACGATCGCACAATCACCGAAGTAATGGGAATTCCGCCTAATAATCCACTGGCTACATTACCCACGCCTTGCGCTAAAAGCTCTCTATCTGGCGATGAAATTCGCTTTAATGGGTCTAATGAATCTGTTGCTTCTAAGGACAATAAGGATTCTAACGAAGCGACAATCGCTAATGTCAAGGCGATGGAATACACTTTCGAATTTGTGATAAAACTCCAATCAGGCGAAACTAAGCCACTCCAAACCTCGCTAGTCGAAGCAAAAATAGGCAGATTCACCATGTGGTCTTTCGAATCCCCTAAATACCAGTCTGGTGCCCAGATCGCGAAACTTTCATTCATCGCCACTCCCGCCAAAACCACAAATAAGGAGGCAGGAAGCGCGTTCAAAAAGCGAAAGGTTTCACCTAGTTTCGTCCACGAAAACAGAATAATTAATCCGATTCCAGAGATGAGAAGGGCCCCAGCTTTCAGGGTAGAAAAGGAGGCTAAGATTTCTGAAAAGGTATTTTTTCCATCTTTTTGGTCAAATTCAAATTCTCCAATAAAGTCCAAATCATCCCCAATCGCATGTGGGATTTGCTTTAAAATAATGACAATTCCGATCGCAACTAACATGCCTCGAATGACAGATGAAGGGAAGAATCCTCCGATTTTCCCCAATTTCAGCAGCCCAAGCGCAATTTGAATTATACCGGCAAATATGACAGCAACTAAAAAGCCAGGAAATGACCCCAATTCGATAATGGCTGTTGCCACGATGATGGTTAATCCAGCGGCTGGGCCACTGACTGATAGTTCTGATCCCGATAAAAGAGACACAATAGTTCCTCCCACAATACCAGCCACAAGGCCAGCTAACAAGGGTGCTCCAGAAGCTAGAGCGATACCTAGGCAAAGGGGTAAGGCGACTAAAAAGACCGCGATTCCTGATTTCCAATCTACTTTAATAAAGGATTGGATATATTCTGATTGTTTCATAATGTTGTTTAAATGGTTGTAAAAAATCAATTAAACAGTAAAATCAGGCGGGGTTTGGTGGATATTCAAATATCCTGAGGAAAGAGCATAGGCTTCCCCAGGAATTAGTAATCGAATTAAACGGTACGAAAATTCATATGGATGCAATAGATGAACAAAGTCAGAATTTTCGGTCGAATCCTCATCTACTAAATCTTCATCATCTGAGCTAATCGGAGGAATATTTTCTGATTTGTGCTGGGAAAGAGGTTCTTGGGTCTGAAAAATTACTTTCGATTGTTGATCCCGTTCTTGAATTAAAATGGGCTCGGTCATGTCGAATTTATCCTTGGCGAATTTCCATTCTTTTTTCAAGCGACCGCCACTACCAAACTCATGGTATTCTCTCCAGCGGCCTACTTTTACGCTATCGTCTAAGCGACCATCTTCCTTAAGACTCCCACTCGGATAAAAGGAATAATAGGTGCCGCGTACTTTTCCATAAAAGCGAGGAATTACCTCTTGAATTTTCTTTTTAGAGGCATCGTAATAGTGAATAATGGACCCTAATGTATACCCTTTTTCGAAGTAGACCTTATTTTCTAATTCATTTTCTGGGCCATAGTTTTCCCAGCGCCCATCTTTTACGCCCATGAAGTAGAAACCCTCCTCGATAAGTTTTTGATTCACATATTTTTTGAAAGCTCCGTGGCAGATCTGAGCATTTTTCGCGTCTTTTAAAGGGATAGAAATGACACGGGATTGTGAGGGGTCAAAGATGAAGATATCCTGAGAATAAGGACTTAAGGCTTCATCTTCCACATATTTCACCACATTAACCTCTTCGACGGTCATACGGACACCGCTACCATAGTTGCCTAGTTTGCGTTCGGTTTTGATGCCTTGGTATTCGTCTTTTGGCTGGAATTTTTTCTTTGCGGTTTTGACTATTTTTTTACCCAAATCCTTCACCCCCAAGCTCTCAATAAAAGCTTTACTATCTTCTTTAAATTTTTTCGCTTCCGCCGCCTTACCTTCTAATCCAGATGTAAATCGACCGCCTAATAAACCTTTTTCGTGAACAGAGGTGTCTATAAGGGGTTTGGACGTTGAAATAGCCCGATTCTGCGCTTGAACGAAAAGGCTCAAACAAAGACATAAACAGAAAAGGGGTAAACGTGGTAGCATTGTAAGCGCACTTTTAATTTTCCCCAAAACTACGAATTAAACTTATTACCTCAGAGACTTTATGTATTTTTGCAAGGATTTTTTGAGGCCTTATTGCATTACAACATTGGAAAAAGAAGCAAAAATATATGTAGCTGGACACCGCGGAATGGTGGGTTCCGCTATCGTTCGAAAATTACAAAGTGCAGGATACACGAATTTGTTGCTGAAGACATCAGCTGAATTAGACTTACGTGATCAAGCGAAAGTGGCAGCCTTCTTTGCCACCGAAAAACCTGATTATGTGTTTTTAGCGGCCGCTAAAGTAGGCGGAATTATAGCGAACAGTACCTATCGAGCTGATTTTTTATACGAGAATTTGGCCATTCAAAACAATATTATTCACGCCTCCTTTGTGAATAAAGTCAAAAAATTACAATTCCTCGGGTCGTCTTGCATTTACCCTAAATTAGCCCCTCAGCCTTTAAAAGAGTCCTATTTATTAAGCGGATACTTGGAAGAGACAAATGAGCCTTATGCCATTGCGAAGATAGCCGGCATTAAAATGTGTGAGGCTTATCGGGCACAATATGGTTGCGACTTCATCTCCGTGATGCCTACGAATTTGTATGGCCCGAACGATAATTATGATTTAGAAAATTCTCACGTCTTGCCAGCCATGATTCGTAAGTTTCATGAAGCTAAAGAACGTGGAGAGGCTTCGATGACACTTTGGGGAACAGGATCTCCGATGCGCGAATTTTTACACGCGGATGATTTAGCCGAAGCTTGTGTCTATTTAATGGAAACATATAGCGACTCCGAACTGGTGAATATTGGGACCGGGATCGATGTAACCATTAAGGAATTAGCCGAAACTGTTAAGCAAATTATTGGATTCGAAGGATCCATTCAATGGGACACTACTCGCCCAGATGGCACACCCAGAAAATTAATGGATGTAGCTAAGTTGCATTCTTTGGGCTGGAAACATAAAATCGAATTGAAAGACGGGATCGCATTAGCCTACCAAGATTTCTTAACGAATGTCAATATTCGCAAATAATGGTATCTAAAGAGTGGTTTAGTACCTGGTTTGATTCCCCTTATTATCATATTCTGTATGCGCAGCGGGACGAAAGCGAAGCAGCAGATTTTATCGCGTCGCTTCAGCAAAAACTGCATATAACTGCCGGTGCTCGCGTTCTCGATGCGGCTTGTGGAAAAGGTCGTCATGCCATTACTTTAGCGCAATTGGGATTCACCGTGGACGCCTTCGATTTATCCCCTGCGAATATTGATGCAGCTCAAGAGTTTGAAAACGAAGACCTTTTATTTTTTGTACACGATTTACGGGAGCCTTTGCCTCTTGAAAATCACTATGATGCGATCTTTAATTTCTTCACTAGTTTTGGTTATTTCGATGATCAAAATGACAATCAAAAAGCGTTCAATACCTTCGCCGGAGGGCTAAAAGAGAACGGTTTACTGGTGTTAGATTTCTTTAATCCCACCCATGTCTTAGCGAATTTAGTCCCTTCTGAAACGGTGATCCGGGAAGGGATTTCGTTTCAAATTAAGCGTTGGTCAGCATCAGGATATTTGTATAAATCAATCGATTTTACAGATAAAGGGCAAAACTATTCTTTCGTGGAAAAAGTGGAATTAGTCGCGAAAAACGACTTTGTTTCCTATGCCGCACAAGCAGGATTTAGTTTAGTCGACCTGAAAGGAGATTATAAGCTATCTCCTTTCGACGAGGCAGCATCGCCTCGAATGATCTTTGTTTGGGCTAAAACTACATTTTAATTCTTCTGAAATTTAATAGACACCTGGTTTTCTAGCTCTGGGAAACTAATCACATAATTCCCCGCTTTAAGCTGTGAGATATCGATAGTTAGAGTAAAATCTCTTCTCTCTACTCTATAATCTCTCATCTCTTTTCCTTGTAAATCACTAATTCGGATTCGGTAGGAAGAAGCCGCAAATGGACTAGGGATGGCAATGTGTAATTCCTCGTGAGCCGGATTAGGGAAGACATAAAAAGTCGAATATGGATTGTCAGCTGTAGCAGCTAAAATCGTTATTCCATAAGATGCTGAGGCCAAACAACCATTGGCATCTTTCAATTTCACCTTATAAATACCATTCGCTGTCGGTTTATAGGTAGTGGCTGTCGCTCCTGAGATGGCTACGTCGTTCAAATACCATTGGATCTCTGTCCCAGTAGATGTCGTCAGAACGCCTTGGTTAAAGGTGATTAACGGCTCTAATGGATTGGTTGCTGTAATAGTGGATGCAGTTGACAATACCGGACAAATACCATTAAAGCTCGAATTTAGCGTATAAACGCCCGAACTACTTACTTCTAATTTATTCGTTGTAGCTCCCGTAATCGCAGCGCCATTTTTAAACCATTGGTAGGTGGGTGTTCCGGAGACAGGAGTACCCGTTAAGGTAATTTTATCCCCTTGACAAATAGTGGAGGCGCCTGTCGGACTCACAGCTACAACGGGGCTAGTGCCAGTCGTGACATTGACTTGTACTTTCGGGCTTGGGCAAGCATACGATTTAAATTTCATTCCGTATAAATAATAATATCCGGATTGAATTTCTGCTCCATTATAAAGTGCACCTGTTAATTTTAAAACGCCTGGAATGGCATAAGGGTAACCGATATTTGTAGGAGCGTTAACTGTATCGGCTGCCGTTCTGTTGCTTCGGAAAATAGACGCGCCATTTGAGCAGACGTGGGATAAAATGTAATTTCCAGCTTTAGGGAAAGGCAGGTTTAAGATGACTTTTTGGCCTGGATCGCTTTTGTCATCGATTAATTGACTGCTGACGGTCGTAGCGTTAGCTGAAGTCCGTGTCGCCGTTAGATCTTTGCTGATAGACGCGATTAATTCGCCTGTGTCTTTATCAAATATACCAAAAGTCACCGTTCCTGAGGTACCAATATATACTGTTGCTGATTCTAATATAGTAGGTTGCGTTACAGTGAAAATAGGTTCAGGGCCAAAATTTCCGTAATAGGATCCCGAACCAAAAGCCGCCTTAGTCGCCGGCCCCATCGTGCTACTTAAATTATCAAAGGCCGCATAAAAAGTCCCAGTGGATGGCGTTTTCAAGGTAGCACCGCCCCCTAAAAACGTTGTTCCATTATACCAAAGCGGACTTCCATTGCTCGCCGCTAAACTCAATTCGGAAGCACCACTACAAACCGTCCCGGTGACAATAGGGGCTGCTGGGTTTTCAATGGTTTTATTAACGGTGAAAAGGTCATTTACTGAATTTTGATCCCCCGTTAATTGTGATTTTAAAAGGAATGTATAACTCGATCCTGCTACTAAGGTCACATTTCCTGAAAGTGTTACATCTGATTCTCTTCCTGAGGTTAAGGTACTAATGGTTCCTGTTGCGGTTCCTACGGTAGTCGCACCTGATTTTATCTCTAAAAGAACGGGAACATTTGTTTGAGTCAAAGATCCTACATTTTTTATACGTGCCACAAAACTCGTCACCCCATCGCTAGCACATATTGCGGAGGTTACCTGTGCGATGGAAACAGCAGAAAAGTCTTTCGAAGCCTGTAAGATTTGCAAAGCATAATCTTTGGATTCTCCCGAGCTAATATCTCCACAAGATGGCGCAGAACCACTTCCATTTTCAGCCACCCAACGGATACGGTAAAAATTATCTTGCTTTAAGGTGCTTGGAATACTTATGGTGGTGGCGCTGTTTACTGAATTAAATAATTCCTCTCCTACATCAATAAAATCCCCATCCTGATTCCAGTCAGCATAAAGGCGAACCTGCTTTGATCCCGTTCCAGCAAAATTAAATTTCACAGGGACTGCAGCTCCTAATTCTGCGGTAAATACGGGCTTTAGTCCAGTGGAGTCTTTGGCTGTTCCTAAGCTAAATGTTTGAAAATTTGTTGTGGAAGTGGTCGGAGTAATGGCACAATAAGCCGCGCCACCGATTCCCGAAACGGCTAATCCGAAATCTTGATTACTATTCTTTAAGGTGCCTTTGTGGCTTATAGTTAAGGTGAAAGTTTGGCCGGGAAGCGTATTGTTGATGACTATTTGCTCTACATTATCGCGGATATTATCGCCTGGGACAGCAAGGTCAGCAGGATTAGCGGGGTCCAAAGTGAAAGGCAAATAAGTCGATGAGCCGCTAGTTAAACGTATATCGAGGTCATTCACTAGACGAGGAGTTCGATCATTTAATGCAGAAGAGGTAGTTCCTTCAGGATCAGTCCAGGCAATGGTGGCTTTTAAGGGGCCATTTCCTGAGGCGGTGAATGTATATGTTTTTGTACTTCCTTGAGCTAATTTCCCTTCCGTCAATTGATGACTATTTCCAGTATTTTTTATGAGATCAGCCGCCTTATCTAACTGAATAAATCCCCATCCAGTCTTGTAATCTGGGCCTGCGGCTTCCATATCCATAGCCGTATGTATTGCTACTGTCTTTAGGGTGGAGGCCAGCATGAATTTATTGGTATTTAGACGATTGTATAATTGTTGAATCAAAAACAAAGAACCTGCAGCTTGTGGTGAAGACATCGATGTGCCACTCAGCGTTGTATATCCTTTGTCGCTTGAGTTACTGGTGGAGAACATACTGGTTCCTATCGCCATTATATCTGGCTTGATACGTCCATCATCTGTGGGTCCCCAGCAAGTGAAACTTGACATGCTTACTTCCGATCCCTTAGAGGGAATCAGAGACGAAATGGAGGCTGCGCCTACGGTTAGAATGTTTTTTGCGGTACCAGAGGTGGAAATAATATCGTATCCATCGTTCTTGGATCGGACTTTATTTGAGGAATCGGAGGAGGTTTTTAGGAAATAATATTCTCCTGAGCCAGGGCCGTTTTCATTTCGGCTATTTCCAGCTGATTTGACAATAAGGTAATTAGGGGCATTATAAGCGATGCGATCCCAGGTTTGCGTATTTGCATCGTAAAGTCCAAATTTATAGTCTTCCGTCACGCTCACCGCATCATTTCCCCACCATTGCCATTTCTTTTTGGTGCTATCATAGACCCAGCCAGCCTGGTAACCGTAGGAGTGATTACTGATTAATAGGGAAGTGGATGCAGTACTGATTTCTGAATTATCATTTGTATAGTCCCAAAACTTCAAATCCGCCTCGTATGCCATTCCTTTTGCCGAAGGACTCACCCCCGCTGCGACTAAAATACCTGCCACATGGGTAGCGTGTTCATTTGTGCTTGTAATGCTTTCTTGTGAGAGAGCTCTGCCACCAAATTCTTGGTGACTCGCTAAAACACCTCCACCATCCCACATGCCTAGTTTACCTTTTATGGAATCTGATTTGCCTGTAAGTCCGGTGCTTAATGTTCCACCAGGATAAAGCAGATTCGTTTTGGTCATCTTGGCTGCTTGTGAGTTTGATTCTGGGCGAAGATAAAGTGCTTCGCCTATTTCCGAAAAACCCTGAAAAGTCAGGGTGCGGCCATTACCTAAATTTTGTTGCAAGGGAATACCTCTTTTCTTCGCTATAGCCTGAGCGCTCCGATAAATCGAATCTTGTTGCCAACCGAATCGCAAGGCGCGCTCTTTTCTGAAAGCATCTTGCGCTAGTGTGGAATAGCTTATTAGGAAAAGGAGCAGTATTCTTAACTTCATTTGAGCAACAATTTAATCAATTATTTTATTTCTACCTTAAACGTTTTTCGGTGTAGTATTGTTTGACCATTTTCGAGTATGGCTTTTCTATGTTGAAGCGTAGGATAGCCTGCATTTCGTTCCCAACCATATCCAGGATGCTCTGAAGCGGCTTTTTCCATCCATTCGTCGCGGTAGGTTTTGGCCAAAATAGAAGCAGCCGCTATCGAAAAATACTTCGAATCCCCTTTTACCACACAGGTATGTGGGATTAATGGGTAGCTATAAAAGCGATTTCCATCGACCAATAAATGCTCCGGCCGATGTTTTAACTGATCCACCGCTAGGTGCATCGCCAATATACTCGCCTTTAAAATGTTGATTTCATCAATTTTTGCCGCATCCACTTCCGCGATGGCATAATCAATCGCATATTCCCGCACTAAACGTTTTAATTCATTTCGTTGACGCAAAGTCATTTGCTTCGAATCCGTCAGAAAAGGATGGTGAAAATCGCGTGGTAAAATCACGGCTGCCGCAACCACTGGACCCGCTAAACAACCTCTCCCTGCTTCATCTAAGCCGGCTTCTAATCCGATAGGGGAATAAAAGGGGAGTAGTGCGGACATGTTAGCGGTTGAATAATAGGCGCTTCCCCTGAACGGCTTCGTTAAAAGAACCATGCGAATAGGCTAGGTGACCAGAAACAAAGGTGTGTGCCACCGAGGCGGAAAAGGTTTGGCCTTCTAAAGGTGACCAGCCACATTGGTACAGAATATTCTCTTTAGAAACGCTGGTCGGTTTTTGTAGATCGATGATCGCTAAATCAGCCCAATATCCCTCGCGAATGTAGCCACGCTCTTCGATTTGGAAGCAATCCGCTACCGCATGCGCCGTTTTCTCGGCGATGAGCTCGAGGCTGATGTGACCTTCTTTGGCAATATCAATCATAATTAATAGCGGGTGTTGCACTAAGGGCAAACCAGCCGGCGACTTCCAAAATTCCTGGGATTTCTCCTCCCACGTGTGTGGCGCGTGATCTGTCGCGATAATATCCAATTCTCCGGAGATCAAAGCCTTGCGCAGCGCCGCCTTGTGGTGCGCATCTTTAATCGCAGGATTGCATTTAATTTGATTGCCCAAAGTATCATATTGGGAGGCGTCAAACCAAAGGTGGTGAACACAAACTTCCGCCGTAATTTTTTTGTCTTTTACCGCTTTACCTGTCTCGAACAAGGCTAATTCTTCCTCCGTCGATATGTGCAAGATGTGTAAACGGGTATTATTCTTCTTCGCTAAATCCACCGCCATCGAAGACGATAAATAACAAGCCTCCTCGTTCCTAACTAAAGGATGGATGTAAGCGGGAGCGTTTTCTGGGTACTTTTCTTTGAAAAGGGCCGTTCTAGCTCTTACGGTAGGTTCATCTTCACAGTGCGTCGCGATAAGCATTTCGCAGCTGGAGAATAATTTTTCCAAAGTCTGCGTATTATCTACCAGCATATTACCCGTCGAGGATCCCATAAAGATTTTTACGCCGCAAACATCGCGGGGGTTGGTCTTTAAAACCTCCTCTAAATTATCGTTTCCGGCTCCCATAAAGAAGGAGTAGTTAGCTAAAGATCCAGCCGCCGCAATCGCGTATTTATCCGCCAATAATTCCTGAGTTAAAGCATTGGGAATTGTATTCGGCATCTCCATAAAACTCGTCACTCCTCCCGCCACAGCTGCGCGCGCTTCACTAGCGATAGTTGCTTTATGGGTTAAGCCAGGTTCTCTAAAATGCACTTGATCGTCGATCATCCCTGGGAAAACGTGTTTTCCTTTAAGGTCTAAAACCATATCTCCAGGAGTAGGCGTAATTTCTGTGGCTATTTTAGCTATTCTTCCTTCTGAAATACGAAGATCGGACGCGATTATTTTACCCTCGTTAACTATTTGGGCATTTTTTAGAACGTAATTAGTCATTTAGATCAGTGATTTTGAATTCTGTTCGGCGGTTTTCTTGGTGCGCTTCTTCGCTGCAATCGACGCCATCAGAACAACCGTTGATGAGTTGCGTTTCGCCATAGCCTTTGGCTTTGATTCTCGCTGCCTCGATTCCGTGTTCGATGATGTATTTAACGGCTGATTCAGCACGTCTTTGCGATAATTTCATGTTATAGCTCGCACTTGCGCGTGCATCGGTGTGTGAGCCTAATTCGATGGAAATGTCGGTATTATCCTTTAATACCTGCACAATTTTGTCTAATTCAACTGCGGCATCTGGACGAATAGTTGATTTATCTAAATCGTAATAGATCGGATTAACATCAAATAAAGCACCTATTTCCTCGCCCACTTCGGCTTGGCCTAGGATGATTTTGTGGTCAAAAGTCGTGTCAGTCAATTCTTTCTTCAATAATTGCTTTGGAATATCCCGGCCATCCATCAAAAACTCGCTACGTTTAGTTAAGAATTTCTCTTTGCTGGCATTGAAGCTGATTTGGTCGGCAGGATTTAAGTCGATGATTTCCAAATATCCTTTTGCATCCGTAAACATCACCGGCTGAATTTCACCATTACGTTTAACGCCTACTTTTGCGTTAGCAATTGGCTTGTTTCTAGCATTCAGGATTTGTGTTCTTAGATGATATAAAGCCACTTTTGCTGGCTCAGTACTCTCCGTGATGGTGATTTCATTCGACCACCAGCGATCCTCGGAACCAGTGGACTCGAAAAAATAGATATCATCATCCCCTTTTCCACCTACGCGGTTTGAGCTGAAATAGCCTTGGGTCACATCCGATAAAAATAGCCCAAAATCATCCCCCACCGAATTTACCGGTATGCCCAGGTGTTCGATTTGGATTTCATCACCGCTCCGGCTAGCCACGAAAATATCCAAACCGCCTAAACTAGGGTGTCCATCAGAAGAGAAGTACAGTTTGCCATCTTCGGAAACATAAGGGAAGATTTCGTTACCTCGTGTATTAATCGTTGATCCTAGATTTATCGGTCTTCCAAAACGTCCTGAATTATCCATCGGTGCCCGATACAAATCCAGTCCGCCTTTTCCTCCGCGTCTATTAGAACTGAAATAAAGCGTTTTCCCATCTCTCGAGAAAGCGGGACTTCCGTCCCAGCCAATCGAATCAGAAATGGCTAATCGTTCTGGGGTAGACCAGCTGCCGTCTCTTTTGGTAGATATATACAAATCCACATCCGGCGACGGATCCTTGCTTTTACCCGAATTTCCTCTAGCAAAAACCATCAAATTCCCCTCCTTCGAAAAGGCGGGCGTTCCCTCGTTTGCATTTGCATCCAATAAATTAGGGCTGAACAATTCCAGCTTTTCGATCTCTCCGGGTTTTTTCAGGTGAGCTTTATAGAGACCTAAGAAGGGCAGTCCGTTGTTTTTATAAATCAAAGGCTTCTTCGAACTCGTTAAAATCAGATCATCACCCATTTTAATCGGGCCAAATTCCGCTTGATTCGTATTTCCCACTAATCCTTGAATCTTTACCGGACTCGGCTTTTTATTGTATTCCTCTACCGCTGGTAAATTATCTAATTCGATTTCGGCCTTCACCACTAATTCACGGGACGGTTTGGAATCGATAAATTCTTTCAGGTATTTTCTCGCATCCGCATATTTTCCATTCGCTTTCGCGGCGTAGGCAAGATTCAAGTTGATGTTTTTGTCTTCGTAGCCCTTTTCTTTGGCAATTAAATAAAATGGCGTGGCAAACTGGATGCGG
>CAIVPV010000253.1 GCA_903907915.1 uncultured Cytophagaceae bacterium | reverse complement strand
TTGATTCTGTCACTAATATTCCAATCAGAATAGATCACGCAAAACGATATTATTAATGAAATGACAAGAGATATTGATTAATTATCGTCACAAAAAATGCGTAATTTCGCCCATTCATTTCTATACAATTATGATTCAAAGACCACAAACCCTTTTCTTAGCCTTAGCGATTATTGGCAATGCCATCGCGACATCGGGCATTTCTATTTGGCAAAAAATAGGCACTTCAGGCCAAAAAGCAGAGCTTTTCTCGAACCAATGGCAATTATTCCAAAACGGAAAAGAAGTAGCCGCGCACAGTAATATCGCGATTGCTCTTTTAGTGACTTTATCGACGGTTATCACGTTAGTGACAATTTTCTCTTTTAAAAACCGGATGCGTCAAATGATGCTGGGCCTAGTCAATTCGCTGGTTTTAGCGGGAGCGATGGGCTATGCGTTTTGGGTGATTTTCAAGGAGGCCATGCCTACGTTTGAACCAGAAATTCAGGGAAAATATGGCTACGGATTCTACGCCTTAGTGGTTTCCCTGCTGGCTAATATGATTGCGAACCGCCTCATCCGCAAGGACGAGATGCTGGTGCAATCTTCGAACCGTATGCGTTAATTATTAAACGATACCCTCTTTCAACAGGTCGTGGAGATGTACAAATCCCACGGCCTTTTTATTTGCCGTCACTACCAACTGAGTGATATTTTTACTTTGCATGATGGCCAAAGCCTCGGTGGCAAATGCCTCCGCTTCGATCGTCTTCGGCGTCGTATTCATCATATCCGCTAACACAATCGACGACCAATCCTTCGAATTCTCTAACGTACGGCGAACGTCACCGTCCGTAATAATTCCCACTAAATCACCATTCGTGCCTAAAACGGCTGTGGCACCTAAACGCTTCGATGAAATCTCGTGAATGGCTTCTTGAATAGTAGCCGTTTGTGGAATGGCTGGGAAATCGTGCGTCGGATAAAGGTCCGCCACTTTTAAATAGAGGCGTTTGCCTAGAGCGCCGCCTGGATGATATTTGGCAAAATCCTGCGCCGTAAATCCTTTGCATTCTAATAAACAAACCGCTAAGGCATCGCCTAAAGCCAAAGCTACCGTCGTGGATGTCGTAGGTGCTAGATTCATTAAATCCGCCTCCTGTTCCGCTAAGGCATGTAATATATAATCAGATTGCTGGCCTAAGTACGAGTTCTTATTCGAGACCATCGCAATTAACTTCACTTTCAAACGCTTGATCAAAGGCACTAAAACCTTTATCTCCGGCGTATCGCCTGACTTCGAAATGCAAATCACCGCATCGCCCTCCTGAATCATCCCCAAATCCCCGTGAATCGCATCCGCCGCGTGCATAAACAAGGCCGGAGTTCCGGTGGAGTTCATGGTGGCGACGATTTTTTGGGCAATTATGGCAGATTTACCAATTCCCGTAAAAACAATTCTCCCAGGAATGCTTAATAAATGTTCCACACAAGCCTCAAAATCGGAATTAATTCCGGCGCTTACCTGCAGAATTGCCTCGGCTTCCTGAGTTAAAACATTTTTTGCTGTAGATTGGATATTTTTGCTTAATTTCAATGTTAGAAGAATTTATAGGGGCAAAGATAAGTAGAAGCCCGCAGAAATTAACAATCGCCGAAACATCACATATAATCAAATTATGCCCCATCCAATAACCATCGATAGCTTGAAGGAACAGCTAAAAAAAACCTTTGGTTTTAGCCAATTTAGGGGAGAACAAGAAGCCATTATTTTAAATACCGTTCAAGGCAAGAATAGTTTTGTTCTGATGCCTACGGGCGCGGGCAAATCGCTTTGCTATCAATTACCTGCTATTGTGATGGAAGGAACGGCTATCGTTATCTCTCCATTAATCGCTTTGATGAAGAATCAAGTGGACCAAATGGTCGCATTTGGCATTAATGCACAATTTTTAAATTCCTCTTTAACGCGCGCTGAAATCAACCGCGTGAAAGCCGAGGTGATCTCGGGAGCCGTAAAATTATTATACATCGCCCCAGAATCACTGAATAAGCAGGAGAACCTGAATTTCTTAAAGCAAGCTAAAATATCGTTTGTGGCCATTGACGAGGCACATTGTATCTCGGAATGGGGACACGATTTTAGACCTGAATACCGCAAAATACGTACTATCATTGAGACGATCGATGAGAAAATGCCCATCATCGCTTTAACGGCTACGGCAACACCGAAGGTGCAAATCGACATCCAAAAGACTTTAAATCTAGAAGATGCGACTGTATTTAAAACCTCCTTTAATCGCAAGAACCTCTATTACGAGATCCGATCGAAGAAAGACATAGACAAGCAATTAATCCGTTTCATTAAGTCCCATAACGGGAAAGCGGGGATCATTTATTGCCTTTCAAGAAAGAGAGTAGAGGAAATAGCCGAATTATTGCACGTGAATAGCGTGAAAGCCCTACCCTACCACGCCGGATTAGAGCCACAGGTAAGAATGTCGAACCAAGAAGCTTTCTTGAATGAAGAGGTGGATGTGATGGTGGCGACGATTGCGTTTGGGATGGGGATTGATAAACCCGATGTGCGTTTTGTGATTCACTATGACGCCCCTAAATCGTTAGAGGGTTATTACCAAGAAACAGGTCGTGCTGGACGCGATGGTTTAGATGGAACTTGTATCCTATTCTATACCTACGATGATATATTGAAATTAGATAAGTTTAATAAAGATAAAGCCGTTACAGAGAAGGAGAATGCTAAAATTCTACTTTCTGAAATGGTCTATTATACGAATTTAGGGGTTTGCCGCCGCAAGCAATTGCTTCATTATTTTGGGGAGCACATGGCAGAAAACTGTGGATTCTGCGATAATTGTATGCACCCTACTCCTACTTTTAAGGCAGAAGACGAAGTAAGTCTGGTCTTAAAAGCGGTGAAACAAACAGGCGAACTTTTCGACGCAGAACACATCGCAGACTTCTTAGTAGGCAAATCCAATTCCTTCATTGCGAGCCACGAGCAGGAGAAATTATCCTTGTTTGGGACAGGTAAAAATCTTTCCTGGATTAGCCCAGAAGTAGATGAAGACGACGACGATGACGATGACGACGATGATTCAGATGAGGATACACCTAAGAAGCCGAAAATGCGCAAAACCGCATCGAAGCCAGTGCCCATCGAAGACGAAAAATCTCCTTGGATCTCGTTTATTAAGCAAATGGCAATCTTTGGCCTACTAGAAAAAGACATCGAGAATTACGGTGTGCTTAAAATTTCTAAGGCCGGGACCGCTTTCCTAAAGCAATCCTTCCCTATTACCTTTTACCGAGATCACGACTACGAAAAAGAGGCTGAGCCTACAGAAAGTGATGATGATAGTGCGGCCTTAGGTGCGAAAGCTTACGATGATGCACTTTTCGAAATTCTGAAAACCCTACGCAAGAAAATTGCGAAAGAGAAAAATTTACCTCCTTACGTTATTTTCCAGGATCCTTCTTTGGAAGAAATGGCAACCACCTATCCGACTACACAGGACGAAATGGCCCAAATCAACGGAGTCGGAATGGGTAAAGTCGTGAAATTTGGTAAACCCTTCATCGAAGTAATTAATCGCTACGTAGAAGAAAATGAGATCGAAACGGCGAAAGAAGTCGTAGTTAAATCGACCGTGAATAAGTCCAAAATCAAGATTTACATCATCCAACAAGTGGATCGCAAAATCGACTTAGACCTGATTGCCGAACAAAAAGAGGTAAGCATGGCGGAATTGATTGAGGAAATCGAGACCATTTGCTTCTCTGGAACGAAACTGACCCTGGACTATTACATAAATCAGGTCATCGAGCTAGATAAACAAGACGAAATCTACGAATATTTTATGTCTGCGGACACCGATGACATCGCAGATGCATTAGAGAATTGTGAAATTGAAGATGTGACCGAAGAGGAACTTCGGTTAATGCGCATTAAGTTTTTAAGTGAATTAGCCAATTAATCAACATATGAACGTTTTAATTTTAGGTGCTGGAGGCCGTGAACACGCTTTTTCTTGGAAGATTAGCCAAAGCCCTATCCTAGGTAATTTATACATTGCCCCTGGTAATCCAGGAACCGCACAATGCGGAACGAATTTAGATTTCGGCGTGACGGATT
>CAIVPV010000252.1 GCA_903907915.1 uncultured Cytophagaceae bacterium | reverse complement strand
TGTTTACCCTTAGTTTGATAACCTCTTGTTTAGCTTATTTAACGGGTTTTAAAACATCTCAAAAAGACGAGTTCTTTAGTAACGCCGATAATTTTGTAACGATTTGGCCCAGCGTTCTGTTTATTTTCTCCAAACTAGGTCTCTCGTTTTTATTATTTATTTCGCGCTTTTTCGTCTATTATTTATTTACGGATTTATTCAAGCTGAAGGGTTTAGCGAATGTGCATTATTTTAAATCCTTGCAGACGAATTTGCAGTTTTTTTCATTATTGTTCGCCATTCTTTGTTTCTATGCTGTCTATGTGGGCCCATCCACACCGATCGATTTTAGTTCCTTTATTTATATAGTGGACTTTTATTTTATTTTCCGTTTTTTCTATTTTTTTCAATCCTTTCAAAGGAGTTTCTCTTTTCCGCGCTTGTTTCTCTTTATCTACCTACTGATCATCGAAGGGCAGATTATCTTGTTTGGAATCAAAGAATTAATTTTTACCGCTAACATCTAGTATAGAATAATTTCTGTAAAAAATTGTCGTATATTTGCACTCTGAATAAAAAGGCTAGCATCATTTTGGCCCTAATGAACTGATTATGAGTAAAACAGCTGCTGAAGAAAAAGATCGTTTAAAGAAGGTAAAGAGTATTCTTGTTACTCAGTCTGCTCCTGCAGATGCTAAATCGCCTTACTTTGATATTGAAAAAAAGTACAGCGTAAAAGTGGATTTTAGGCCTTTTATCGAAGTACAAGGAATTGCTTTTAAAGATTTTAGAAAGCAAAAAATAGAGATTCTTCAACATACTGCTATCATCTTTACTAGCCGCCATGCCATCGACCATTTCTTCCGTATTTGTAAGGAAGCGAAGATTGAGGTGCCTACCGACATGAAATATTTCTGTATCACGGAGCAAACGGCTAATTATTTACAGAAATATATCGTTATCCGTAAGCGTAAGGTATTTACAGGAACGAAAACAGCTTTAGATCTTTTGGAAATTATTAAAAAGCACAAGACGGAGAAATTCTTATTCCCTTGTTCTAATAAACGCCAAAAAGACCTTCCCGATTACATGGGAACAAACGATTTCCAATTAACGGAGGCTGTTATGTATGAAACGGTTTCAGCAGATTTGTCTGATTTAGAAGAAGTTTTCTATGATGTCATTGCTTTCTTTAGTCCATCAGGAATTACGTCCTTGTTTCACAATTTCCCAGACTTTAAGCAAAACAATACCCGTTTAGCGGCATTTGGTCCTACTACTGCTCAAGCAGTAGTCGACGCCGGACTGGTTGTAGACATTCAGGCACCCATGCCTAACGCTCCATCCATGACGGGGGCGCTAGAACATTACATCAAGCAAGTAAATAAATAATAAAAAAGCCTCATCGATTGAGGCTTTTTTATTATTTTAGCCTACCTATTTTTCATCCAACGAATGACGTTTAAAATGAGTCGCCTAATCAAGCTGTACTTTTCCCTTATTTTCGGGATTTTTCTGCTATTAAACAGCCCAAGAACGTTAGCTCAGCAAAGTCCTCAGTTTAGTATTTTTTCAGCTAATTCGAATAGTGTAAATCCAGCCTTTTCTGGTTGGAAGTCGAATAATTATGTGGCTCTACAAGTTAGGGATCAATGGTCCGGCTACACCACGTCTATTGATGGATCTGGGACATTGGGAACCACCTGGATTGCGGGATCATTTGGGATTACTCCCAAAGGTGGCATAGGTTTACAGTTTTATTCAGATAAGACACCCTCCGGAGTTACTCAGCAATCATTTCAAATTCAGGGGGCCTACCATTTGAACAAAGGAAATGGCTTGTGGTCTTTTGGTTTTTCTGTGGGATTGCAGACGAAATCTTTTGACGGGCGCGCATTTCGGGTAAGAGACCCGAATGATCCTTTGGTAAACTTAGTCTCAGGCTCTCCTGTTAGTCAAACGCAACCTGACTTAGGACTAGGGGCTGTTTATTCAACTGATAATTGGCAAATTGGTATTACGGCTGACCATATAACCTCGCCTACATTTGACTTTAATGGAGGAACGGCTGCAATGCCACTGGAACGTGTTTTTGCTATACATGGAAGTACAGAAATTCCTTTGAGTGATTATTTTGATGTCTTACCTTACGCGCTTGTTCGGTATTATTCTGGGCAAATAGTCCCTGAAGGAGGAGCAAGAGTCTATTATAATAAACTTATTTATGCAGGTGCAGCCTATCGAAATGGGGATGCGGCCATGGGTTTATTAGGGGTATCGATTCTTCAAAATAAGTTAGATATCGGTTATTCAATGGATATTACAACTTCTAATGCATTGAATAAGAAGCCGTTGTCTCATGAGATATTCTTAAGATTTCGAATTCCAGAAAGAAGTATAAAACAAAAGGCGTCTCCCATTCGAACGCCTAGGTTTAGAATTTTATAATGGTAGGTATAAAATTATGTTAAAACCTATTCGATTGTTAGAATATTCCTTTAAATTTGAGGAATTTGTTGATTCTGTGAGGAGTTTATTTTTGATTAGAGGCAATATTATTTACTGCCTAAACGTTTGAAAAACAGAAATTTAAAAAGGTATATGAATTTTCATAATCTGAATAAGAAGTTAGTTTGGTTGTTTTCATTGGTTGTGTTAACTCTAGCTGTCACAAGTTGCGGTTCTAAAAGCAATACAGGTGGTAAAACACTTAGCTCTGCTAAATCAGCTAAGTCCACAAAGTCTAAAGGGCTGAAAGGTCTATTCTTTAAGCCTGCGTCAGCGGATCCTGGTGTGTTTAATGGTGAAATCGTTGCAGTGAATCGTAAAGGTTGGTCTCAGCCTACACCATTTGGGATGGTTTTAGTTCCTTCTGGTAGTTACCTGATGGGACAAGGTGATGAGGATCCATCCCGTTCTGCCATAAACTTTCCCCGTAGAGTAACCGTTTCTGCCTTCTTTATGGATGATACGGAGATAACAAATTACGAATACCGTCAATTTGTGGAAACCATTTTGCGTGATTCTTTATCTGTTTTAGGGGAGACAAAAATAATGTCAGATTATTATCCTGATACGACTCGTTGGGCAGAAGATCTTAAAATGCCTGGTTACCAATCGCGCGACTTTACCTATGGAGATCCGATGACGGAAAATTATTATTCTAGTCCTGCTTTTGATATGTACCCTGTAGTTGGTGTTAATTGGTCGGCTGCGAAGTATTTCTGTGATTGGCGTTCTAAATTAATGAATAGCTACCGCAAGACGCAAGGTTTAGCATCCTTACCTCGTTTTACCTTACCTACAGAATCTGAATGGGAGTGGGCTGCTCGTGGTGGTCGTGCCTCAGCAAAGTATCCTTGGGGTAATCCTTATTTGTCTAATGCGAAAGGCTGTTTATTAGCGAATTTCAAACCACATCGGGGAAATTACGATGCCGATGGATACGAGTATACGGCTCCAGCTAATGCTTATAGTGCAAATGATTATGGTCTATATAACATGGCTGGAAATGTGGCCGAATGGTGTGAGGATGCATTTGAAGAAAATGCCTCAGCAGTGACTTGGGATTTGAACTCAATTAATCGAGATGCCAATAACCCACGTAAAGTGGTTCGCGGTGGATCTTGGAAAGACATTGGATACTATTTAGAGACCGGTACACGTACCTTTGAATATGAGAAAAATAAAAGATCCTATGTAGGATTTAGATGTGTGATGCGTTATTTAGGACGTCCTGCATCGAGATAAGTTAAATAAATCTATTATTAAGAATCAACAAAATGGAAAAGTCGATTAATGTAGTTGCTAGTTTTGGTGCGGCAGTCGTAATTGTAGGAGCACTATTTAAAATTTTACACTGGACAGGTGCGAATGAGATGTTGATGGTGGGTATGTTTACAGAAGCCATTATCTTTATTTTGTTTGGTGTGCTTTATTTAAAGTCAGTTCCGGATAAGCAATATGATTGGGAGAAAGTATATCCCGAATTAGCAGGTGAAGCTCCACGTCCAGCCGCAGCTCGTCACACGGGCGATGTTCCAGGTTTAGATGCAGACGCAGTGGCACATTTGACTAAGAGTTTAAAATCATTAACTGATACAGCGAATAGCTTATCAGAAATTTCTAAAGCAACTGGAGCAACACAAGATTTTGTTAAATCATTGAATTCATCATCAGAATCTTTAGGTGGCTTAAACAAATCTGTTTCAGAGGCAACTCAATCATTAGCTACTATCACGGCCTCTTCGTCTGAAGCGGCTAAGTATACTCAAAACTATGCGAAAGCAGGGGCTTCATTAGAGAAATTGAATTCAGTTTACGAAGCTGAAAT
>CAIVPV010000251.1 GCA_903907915.1 uncultured Cytophagaceae bacterium | reverse complement strand
TTATATGCTTGATTCAGACATTGAAAATAAGCGTCCATCAGATGCCTTCAAATGGACCTCGAATATTGAAAATTTAAGTATTAAGCCTGATTTTACGTATTATATCCGACCTGACAATACCATTAGTTTTGGAGGACAATTGCTGACGTATGATTTCACACCTGGCAAAGCGAATGCGACATCTAATGGAGAGAAAAGAGAATTTGGCCAAGCAAATAAACAAGGCATTGAGGCCTCTGCCTATGTCGGACACGATTGGAAGATAAATTCTCGACTTACCATACAATACGGCATTCGCTATTCCCAATATGATTATAAAAGTCTGAATGGGGAGTATTATGATCGTATTCCAGTACCATTTAGTACGGAAAATCCATCGGGATATGTGTTAAAAATTAATCAGACGGATCCGAATACAACGGTGGCTTCCTATGGTAATTGGGAGCCTCGCTTCGCCTTAAATATAACAGGAAACGAATCTTCTTCCTTGAAATTGAGTTATAATCGACTCGCTCAATATATTCACTTAATGTCGAATACGGCTGCTTCGACACCCTTAGATGTATGGACATCTTCTACAAATAATATTAAGCCTCAAGTTGTGGATCAGGTGGCTTTGGGTTTATTTAAGAATTTTGGCCCTGACGGTAATAATTATGAATCATCCATTGAGGTCTATTACAAGGATATGCAAAATCAAATTGACTATGCAGATCGTGCTAGTTTATTCCTAAACCCTTATTTTGAAAAAGACTTGTTGTTTGGGAAAGGCAGGGCTTACGGAATCGAGTTTTTCTTAAAGAAGAATGTAGGCAAGCTAACAGGTTGGGCTAGCTATACCTTAGCTAGAACAGAACGTAAAATAGAAGGCTTAAATAATAATGAATGGTATGCAAATCGCTACGACCGTACGCATACTTTAAACCTCGTGGGCCAATATGCGCTTTCTGATAAATGGTCTTTTGGTGCAAATTTCGCCTATATCACGGGCGTTCCGTATACCGTTCCATCCCAGAAATATATATTTGATGGAATCGCTTATCCCCAAACCAATGCTGGAACTCGGGGCAACATTCGTGTGCCTGATTACCATCGATTAGATATTTCTGCGACTAAGAAGAATAAGAAAGCTTTGTTTGGAAAAGGAAACTCAGAATGGGTCTTCTCTGTTTATAATGTATACAATCGGAAAAACCCATTCTCTATTTATACCCGACCTAACGAAGATAATTCAGTCCAAACCGAGGCCGTTCAATTATCTATCATTGGTTCTTTTGTCCCAGCTGTCACCTATAATTTCTCCTTTTAAGATGAAGCGGATCCACTTATTATTCCTGATTTTAGCATTGACATCTTGCGAGGAGGTTGTGAACTTACCAAGTCCGGTGTCTGAACATTACCTGGTAGTTGAAGCAAATTTAACTAATCAAAATACCCCTCAACAGATTATAGTGTCACGTTCCCAGGATTATTTTGATCAGACAAATCCGCCCAAAATCGGTGGTGCGGAAGTATTTATAACAGATACCTTGGGGAATAAATTTACTTTTACGGAGAAAGTGGCCTTAAGCGGTATATACCAGTGGGAACCTAGCGCGCAGAAGCCTAAACTCGGAAATTCTGGAACTACTTTTACCTTACAAGTGAAATGGCAAAGCGAAACGTTGACTGCGAAGGCTAAGATGAATCGAGTT
The DNA here is from genome assembly GCA_903907915.1 of uncultured Cytophagaceae bacterium. Classification (GTDB taxonomy): domain Bacteria; phylum Bacteroidota; class Bacteroidia; order Cytophagales; family Spirosomataceae; genus Aquirufa. Next base: position 26,338 of record CAIVPV010000251.1, on the reverse strand, counting down.
CCTCCTATTGATTCCATTTTGTATCAATTTGATGAGGCTACTGGCCGTCAATCGAGCGATGATAATCCTAAAAATGGGTATGATGCGCAGTTTTATGCGCGTGATGTAAGGGGGACTGGCGATTGTTATCGCGTGAAGACTTTCCGCAATGGTGAATTATTTAATGACCCTTCTAATTTGACATTAGCATATGATGCTGGATTTCAGAAGGGCTCGATGACGGATGGATTCATGTTTATTTTGCCGATTCGCCGTTCTATTTCCCCTCAATTATATCTTGAAAATGACAAGATTCGAGTAGAGCTTTGGTCTATATCTGAAGATCAATTTAATTTCTTTTCTCAAGCTCGACTAGAACTTAATAATGCGGGTTTATTCTCCCGTCCTGCGGCCAATATTCCGACTAACATCAAGAATACAAACCCGGCATCGAAACTTCAAGGAGCTGGCTGGTTTGGCGTTTCTGCTGTAAGCGTATTCGAAACGACCGTAGATCCTAAAAAGGCTAAAAAAGGTTTGAAGTAATTATTCGAAATTGAAAATCAAGCTGATCGTATGCGAATTTAATTGGCTTAATTTCGAATAGCTATTTGCTGTTCCTGGTGGCACAAATAGATTATTCAATCCATGTGAAATTCGAATCTCTGGAGAGAATTTAAAGAATCGATAGAATCGCTCAAATCCAATTCCATATTCTAAGGATAATTCAGAGGTATTGGCTGTGATGGCGGTATTTTTTTTCTTAACATTTGCCTCTAAACCTAATTTAACACCGGAGATTAAATACATCCGGTGATTTTGACGCCTAACCGAACGAAATTTCAACAACATAGGAATCTCTAACCAAGTAGACTCTCGAGAGATTAAATCTTCATTTGCAAATTGAATTTGGCGATCATACAAGGCAATATTTAAACCTGATTTCACTTCAACGTGTTTGCTTAGGGCATAATTTACGATCCCCCCGATTTGGAAACCAAAGGTTTTAGGAGAATTTAAAACTAAAGGTTCGCCTGTTACACTATTAACTAAAACACTTGGGAAGCCATTAGTAAAATAATTACTGGATGTTAAGCCAAACATAAAACCAAAATGTAAGGGTTTTTCATCATAAAACTCATCATGTACTTGAATGTAACTTTTCCCCTGACCTAAGGCACTAAAGCCTAAGAGAAAGGCGATTGAAAATCCGATTAAAGTAGATTTTTTCATGCGTTTTTAGCTTTTTTATGTCCTAAGTAGATAGAACAAATTCCACCTGTCATAGGTATCCATTGGGTATTAATAAATCCACATTCCTCATAAATTTTCAAGAAGTCCTGGCCATCAGGAAATGCTTGAACTGATTCAGGAAGGTAGGTATAGGCGGCTGGATCTTTAGAAATTAACTTTCCTAAAACCGGCAGACAAAATTTCGAGTAAAAAGCATATAATTGCTTCATCGGGAATTTTTTCGGGTTGGAGAACTCTAAAATTAAGCAATGTCCATTTGGTTTTAAAACCCGGTACATCTCTTTCAATCCTTTTTCTAAAGTTTCATAATTTCTAACCCCAAAACTAACGGTTATTGCATCAAAACTATTGTCTGAAAAGGGTATTTTTTCAGAATCCCCCTTTTGAAGAGTTATGATATTATCATAGCCTAATTTTTTGATCTTCTCTACCCCAAAGGCCAACATTCCCTCAGAAATATCAATGCCTACAATTTTTTCTGGTTTAATCTTCAGCGCTTCAATGGCGAAATCCCCTGTACCAGTTGCAATATCTAAAACGGATTTGATTCCTTTATTTTGCAATAAATGGATCGCTTTTTTGCGCCAAATGTTATCAATACCTCCACTTAATAAATGATTTAAAAAATCATATTTATGCGAGATGGAATTGAACATGTCTGCGACCTGTTCTTTTTTTCCTTTGGACTGATTCTTATAAGGTACTACCATAATTTTAGCGGATTGGATACGAACTTAACTAGTTCAATAAGCCAATGTTTTATAAAATTACCAAAAAAATCGCTTAAATCGCGCTCATGTGGAAAACACTCACCATGATCCACATGATGGCAAAACTAATCACGAGTGAAATATTGACTAGAGAGGCGGCAAGGGGAGTATTTAAATTCAATTCGTCTGAATAGGTAATGACGGTCATACCCACTGGCAAGATGAGGCAAAGCAGTAATAGGTTACGAAAGCCCAAATCAAAAGGAAGTAGATAGAAACAGATGCCTCCCACTAAAAATCCCATCGCATAACGCAGACTTAGAACCTGAAAAACTCGGAAATAAGATTTTTTAGTTAATCGCACACTGAAATAGATGCCCATTAATAAAAGAACAATCGGTTTATTTCCGGAGGCAATAGTGGATATTAACTCCAAGGCAAAAGTGGGAAATTGGAGACCTAACAGATTGACTACAACCCCTAAAACCATCGCTTGCAAGGGAGGGAGGGAAATAATGCGTTTGAAGATATGAGCGGCAATGTTGTCTTTTTTAGGCCCGCGACTGAAATAGTTGCTCATTCCATAATTCACGAAGAAATTCACCACGGAATTTCCTAGGTCAAACATAATCGCATAAGTCAAACCTTGTATACCAAATATGCCTTCAATCAAGGGATAGGCAAAGATTCCTAAATTAAATCCTGCACTCCCCACCGTCATCACGCCCCGGTTTTCAGGCTCAACTTGTTTAAATAAATGAAAGGCCGTAAAGGATAAAAACATCCCAAAAAACATCGCAATCAAGGGAAGGTAGATTAAGTCCCAGGTGATATTCACCCGAATCATGGTCGAAAAAACCAAGGCGGGGAAGGTCGTATGCATCAGGAATTTCGAGATCGATTTTCCGTCATGGTCTTGAATAAATCCCGCGCTTTTTAGGGCATAACCGATCGCAATGATGCATAAAGCCGAACCAAAAACGATATTAGGATCAGTCATTTATTCAGGTTTTGGGAGGGTAATGCGGAAAGTGGATCCCTTATTTATTTCAGTCGATTTCAAAACCAATTTACCTTGGTGGTAATTTTCGATGATTCTTTTTGCCAAAGTCAAGCCTAATCCCCACCCCCTTTTTTTAGTAGAAAAACCGGGAGAGAAAATTTTCGATGTATTACTAGGCAAAATACCTTTACCTGTATCCGTAATATCAATGTTTATCTTATTATTTTTTCCCTCTTTTAATTCAATGGACAAATGACCTTGGCCACCCATGGCATCGACCCCATTCTTACAAATATTTTCGATGACCCATTCAAATAAATATTTATTAATGTTCGCATTTTGGTTAGCAGCTAAAGAGGAATGTATTTCGATGGTGACTTTGGACGAAATGCGGATCTTCAAATAGCTTATAAAGCCTTGAATGACGGCTTCTACGTCTTCCAGTTTTAAAACAGGGGTTGAACCAATATTAGAGAATCGGGTCGTAATAGTCTCTAGCCTTTGGATATCTTTAGATAATTCGACCACGATATCCGGATTTATATGTGGCTCATTGCGCAACAATTCCACCCAGGCAGTCAAAGAAGAAAGAGGTGTACCTAATTGATGGGCTGTTTCTTTAGCTAAACCTACCCAAACTCTATTTTGCTCTGCTCGTCGTGAATAGGACAGGAAAATATAGCCTAAGAAACCGATAATCAAAACCACTAATAATTGTGATAAAGGATAATAGCGCAATAATTTCAATAATTTAGAATTACCATAATAGATATATTCTTTTTGAAAACCCATATCCATTTCAATGGGCTGGTTGTTTTCAGCGATTATTTCTTGCAGCTTTTGCTGAAGTATTTCTTGTTTTTTTTCGGTGCTTAGTGTTTCCGTTAGAGGAATATTGATAGAGTTGAGATGTCCTGATCCATCTTTCCAAATCACCGGAATCGTATTATTCTCGTTAATTTTTTTAATCCGTTCAAAAAAGAAATTAATGTCCGCATTATTATCACTGGTCAATGCATAGCGAATCGTTTCGGCGTATAATTCAATTTGTTGTTTCTCTCTTTCCTCTAGTTTATTAACTAAACCATCTGTAAAATACAGGGAGAATCCCGCCATCACGACGCTGACCGCGAAAAACGCTACTTTCAACCAAGTGTCTCGGTTGTACAGGGCTAACGGTAAAGAGAAATATTTAAAGATCATATAATTGTCACCCTTAAAAGGGTACGTTCAACACAAATTACCTACCGTTTATCCAATTTCCCAAATTAATTTTCTAAGGTACTATGCAATACAAAGTACCTTAGCTATCTTTGCATTGTCAAATTAAACAAACAATCCATGGATATTGAAAATGCCAAGGTGCAAATGAGAAAAGGAATACTCGAATTTTGTATCCTTAAAATTATCTCAAAAGGGGAGGTATACGCCTCTACTTTATTGTCGGAACTCACTTCTGCAAAAATTATTGTCGTAGAAGGAACCTTATATCCCTTATTAACTCGCCTAAAAAATGCAGGGTTTTTAGATTACCGCTGGGTGGAGTCTGTTTCAGGTCCGCCCCGTAAATATTACCTACTAACAGATAAAGGTCAGGAATTTTTAGCTGAAATGTCCTCGACCTGGGAAGAATTACAAACATCCGTTAACCAAATATCAAATGCTTCACCGAAGGCTTAAAAAATAGACATATGAAAAAGACTTTATCAATTAACATCGCAGGATTTGTCTTCCACATCGAAGAAGATGCCTTTGCTATATTAGACGCCTACTTAAAATCCATTCATGCCTATTTTGAGTCCTTTGAAGGATCGAAAGAGATTATTGCAGATATCGAATCGAGTATTGCGGAGAAATTTTGGAACATCCGAGAAACAGAGAAAGTAGAAGCGATATCTGAAAATCACGTCGAGGCCTTAATCGCTTCTTTAGGAACTATTGCTGATTTCAAGCAAGTGGAAGAAGAGGAGGATAAAAAAGAAGGCTATACAGCCCCTAAATCAGTTGATGGACCCAAGGTTTTCCGACGTGACATCACCCGCAAGAAATTAGGCGGTGTGGCGGCTGGGATTGCACGTTATTTTCAGGTGGATCCGATCTGGGTGCGTTTGGTTTTATTAGTATTGCTTAGCGCAAGTTTCCCCTTGTTCCATATAGGAAACATTATTTTCTGGGCTTATATTATTGTTTGGGCAGCTATTCCAGGTGAAATGAATCCGGATGATGATAAATCATATCGCAAGTTCTACCGTGATCCAGAGAAAAAAGTAATCGGAGGTGTGATGGCTGGCATTGCAGCGTACACGGGTTGGGACGTAGGTTTATTGCGCGTTTTAGCTGTATTGTCTGTGGGATTATTTGGTTCTGGTGTCGTAGCGTATATTGTTATTTTAGCAATTACTCCAGAGGCTAAAACAATGAAGGACAAGATGGAGATGACGGGCGAGCCGATCACGCTGGAAAATATCGAGAACAATATTAAGAAAAGTGTGCAACCGAATGAAACAGAAGAAAATGGATTGACAAAAGTCTTGTTATTTCCCTTCCGTATTGCAGCGACAGTTTTCTCTGCGTTGAAAGGGCCATTGAATGTGCTTCGATGGATCATTCAAATCTTTTTAGGAATCATCTTGTTAATTTTGGGTAGTGCGTTTATCATCGTGTTAGTTGCTTTGTGTACGGTTGGATTTACGGGTCTTGACCAAGGGCAGCTTGTCCACATGGGTCCATTGCCACTGTATTTGATCGCAAAGGATTTTCCGTTCTGGGCTGTTCCTGCTTTAGTGATGGCCTTCTTACCTATTTTTGTGTCGATCGTCATCGCAGGAGTTTCCTTATTAGCGAATCGTAAATTCTATAATAAGATCTATAAGATTGCTTCTACCACCATGATTATCGTGGGTTGGGTAGGCTTATTTGCTGCCGCAGCTTTTTATGGCCGGAATTTTCAGCGTTCTGCATCCTATAACGAGGTGAAAGATGTAGTAGTCTCAGATTCGACGACCTATGTGTTAGATATTGATAAGAAGGATAATGAAACGATCTGGCAAATGATGTTAGGAGAGAAAGTAGAGGAATTTGCCTTTGATTTTGATGACGAGGATGATAACCATGATTATAACGAAGAACGCTTTAATCGGGCTAATCTCGAAATTGAGGGTTATGATGGGAAGACGATTCAGGTAATTACCTACGCTAAATCGCAGGGTTTAACTCGCAAGGAAGCGGAATCAAATGCCAAAAAGGTTCAGTACAAGTATGTGCAAAAAGAAAAAGATCTTCGTTTTGACACGCACTTTAGTTTAGTGGACTCTCGATTTAGAGCTCAGCGTATGAAGGTTAAGGTCATGATCCCTTATGGAAAATCCTTCAGTATGACGCGTGCTTTCGCCTATTACATGGACAATGTGCTGGAGTCGGGTTATTTCCACGAGGAGGGCCAAGATTTGTTTATTGGATCACTGTGGACATTCTCCGCAGATAAGGGCTTAGTTTGTTTAAATAGAACGCCACATTCGGACGAAGAGGCAAAAGACGAAACTGATAAGGTGGGCTTTACGATCACAAAAGACCTAGAAAATTTTACTTCCATCAAAGGATTGAATACGGAGTTATCCCAAATCAAGATCAAAAAAGGGGATCTTCCTAAGATTACTTACCGCGGAAATCAAGCCTTAGAAAGTTCGGTTCACGTAGAGAATAACGTACTAATTTTCGATAAGATTCAACCAGGCATTCAAGTAGAGATTGAGGTTCCTGATTTGAAGCAAATCGAATTAGGTGGTAATGCAAACACTGAAATAGAAGGATTTACACTAGGAACTTTGGACGTGATATTACGTGGCTTTCATAGTTTATCGGCAAAAGGGTCGGCTAAACAATTAAATGCAGCAGTGTATGATTCAGCCGAATTATTGGCGACTGATTTTTCTGTCGAGAAAGCCTTCGTTTCCATCGATAAGTACTCAAAAATAGAACTTAACGCATCTTATTTAGTTCAAGGAAAAAAATTCGATAGTTCTAAATTTTCAAATAAATCGAGCAGTGGAGTAAATTATAAATGGAGTATTGTAAAATAACATGCAACCAATTTTGACCCAACTGCATCTTGCAACAAATTAAAATTTTATGAAAAAATTATTGTCTTTATTCGCCGCCTTTTTAGTTGTTTTTAGTTCATTCGCAGATCCTGCAGTTGTTACCAAAAAATTCAAAGTAGCTAATTTTAAATCCATCGAACTTGGGAGTGCCTTCGAGGTTCACATCCATAAAGGAAACGTATATGCCGTTTCCGTTACGGGTCGTGAAAAAGATATCGATGAATTAGATGTGACCACCTCTTCGGGTAAATTGGAAATTACTTATGAGTCAAGCTGGAACTGGGGTTGGAATAATAACCGGTCTAAAATCGTTATTAATATTACCCTTCCTCGTCTTGAAAGTGGAGAATTTGGGGGTGCTTGTAAAATAGATTTGCAAGGATTTACGAATGAAGAGGAGATGCGTTTAAGCTTTTCAGGCGCTTCGAAAGGTGCCGCAGAAGGTTTGAGGACAGATAAATTGCGTGTTGAACTAAGCGGAGCTTCGGATTTCAAGATCGTAGGACAATCAGATTATTTGAAAGTAGAATCTTCGGGTGCGAGTCATTTGAAAGCATTGGAATTCTTAGCGCGAAATGTGGATATAGAAGCTTCAGGAGCTAGCAGCGCTCAGGTTCAGGTTCAAAAGAGCTTGAAAGTCGATGCATCAGGTGCATCACATGTAAAATACAAAGGGAGCCCAGTTATTACGAAAGATCTTTCTGGTGCAGCCTCCTTACACCAAGTTAATTAATGTTTTTCTCTCCTGCCTCGATGCGAATCGGTAAGGTGTTTTCTGCGGGAGGAATGGGACAAGCGAATTCTTCATTATAAGCACAATAGGGATTATACGCTAGATTAAAGTCTACTCGCAATCGATTGTTTTTTACATTTGTTAGGGGTAAATCTAAAAAACGTCCGCCTCCATAGGTTTCTGTGGGGGCGGTTTTGTCTTTAAAGGGTAGGAAGAAATCACCGTCTTCATGTTGATAAAGCCGCATGGAAACAGTGAAACTGCCGATTTCGCCCTTTATAACCCCGAATAAAATCAATTTCTCTGTCGTCCCATCGGTCATCTTCAATTCGACTGTTTCTGCCTTCTCTGCTTTTTCAAGCACAAATTCCAGGATATAATTTTTATTAAATGGATAGTATTTTAGGCCTTTGAAGGAAGCTTTATCTTTAATTGGGGACTCTTCTCCATCCTTGAATGCGGCGTCTTTGTCGTTGCGAATTTTCAACACATCTGTGCCTGTTTCTTCTACTGGTTTCGACGTGGGAATACTAAAATAGGCAAGAATGGCGATGATGGGAACTAGAAAGAGAAGCCATTTATTGAATTTCATAGGAATGCGTGTAATTTTGGGTACGCAAAAATAACAATTAATTCAGATGTTTACAGGTATTGTGGAGGCGATGGGTTCGCTAGTAAGGAAGGAAGCAAAAGGAACGAATGTAGAATTTTGGTTCACATCACCTTTTACGCAAGAATTAAAGGTAGATCAATCGCTCGCGCACAATGGTGTTTGTTTGACGGTAGTGGAAATCCTGGGTGATCAATACAGAGTGACAGCGATCGAAGAGACTTTGCAGAAGACGAATATGGGCGATGTAGCGATAGGCCAAAAAGTCAATCTAGAACGCTGCATGGCCGCGAATGCTCGTTTCGATGGGCATATTGTTCAAGGGCACGTCGATTTAACGGGTATTTGTACGGAAATAAAAGATCAACAAGGAAGTTGGGAATACCGATTTAGCTATCCCGCGAGTAGCGGACACGTGACCGTAGAAAAAGGTTCTATTTGTGTGAATGGTACCAGCTTAACGGTGGTGGATTCGCAGGACGATTCCTTTACCGTTTGCATCATTCCGTATACCTACGAACATACCGTTTTTCACCAAATTAAATTAGGGGATCACGTCAACTTAGAATTCGATATTCTAGGAAAGTATATTAAGAAATTAATGCAGCGATAGCTTTGTTCACTTTTTCAAAGCCAAAACGCTTCCAAGCAATTTCTTTTTGGTCTTGAATTTCTGACAAACCTAAATTGCCAATACTTCCTAAATGTGTGTGATTGATGTCCCGCGTGCTTCCGTCGAATGCACCGTCCTCGATCTTTTTACCGACGATCTGATAAGCCTCTCTGAAAGGAACGCCCTGTACCACTAATTTATTGACTTCTTCCACAGAGAACAATAGGTCGTATTTCGAATCAGCTAACAGATTTTGCTTCACCTTCATGTGGCTGACCATATAATGCGTGATTTCTAAACCGTCCAAGATTTCCTCGATAGCTGGCATTAATAATTCCTTCGTTAACTGGAATTCCCGGTGATAGCCAGACGGCAAATTGCTCGTTAATAACTGCAATTGGTTCGGCAGCGCCTTCAATTTATTCGCTTTACCCCGCAATAATTCGGCTACGTCCGGATTCTTCTTGTGCGGCATGATGGAACTTCCTGTCGTTAAAGAGCTAGGAAGTTCGATGAAACCAAAGTTTTGGGAATTGTATAAACACACATCCATCGCTAATTTGCTTAGCGTCGTGGCGATCTGCGCGATGGCGGTTAAGACATATAATTCGGTCTTTCCTCGCGACAATTGTGCATTTATCACATTGACGTGCGGCGATTCGAAGCCTAATAATTCGGTGGTATATTTTCTGTCCAAAGGAAAGGACGATCCATATCCCGCGCCAGAACCCAATGGATTCTTGTTCGCTAAACGGAAGGCCGCTTCTAATAATTCAATATCTTCTACTAGGCTTTCTGCGTATGCACCGAACCAAAGTCCAAAAGACGAGGGCATCGCAATTTGCAAGTGCGTGTAACCGGGTAATAAGTCATTTTTATGTGTTTCACTTTTAGCGATGAGTAAATCAAACAAACGCTCGACTGCATCCGCGATGTGCTGAATTTCAGCCCGCATAAACAATTTCAAATCCACTAAAACTTGATCATTTCTGGAACGTCCTGCATGGATTTTCTTGCCTTGATCGCCTAATTTTTGGGTTAATAAGTATTCGATTTGCGAGTGGACATCTTCCATTCCGTCTTCGATAGTGAAATCGCCCGCTTCGATTTTGGCATAAATAGCTTTCAATTCAGCGCACAAAGGGCCTAATTCGTCCGCGCCTAGCAAACCTACCTTTTCTAACATCGTGATGTGAGCCAGCGAACCCAGCACATCATAGCGCGCTAATTGCAAGTCATACACGGGATCATTCCCAATCGTGAATTTCTCGATTTTAGCGTCTGTCGTCTGATTTTCTTTTTGCCAAAGTTTTGCCACAATCTTATTTGTTTACTTGAAGTAGTAGATTTTGATACGTTTGGATGCCTTGTCTCAACTCATCCAAGAATATAAATTCATCTGCCGTATGCGATCTCCCAGAATGTCCAGGACCGATTTTAACGGAAGGTACGGATAATAATGCTTGATCGGAAAGGGTAGGCGATCCGAATAGGGTAATACCTAAGTCCTTTGCCGCCTTCACAATGGGATGCGATTCCTCCATTTTACTGGAATTTAATCGAATCGACCGAGGAGTCAGTTCTGCCTGAACGATGGTTTTCAATTCTGCCAAAACTTCTTCTAGCGAATAACATTCATTCACCCGGCAATCGATCACATAATCGCAGACATCTGGAACCACATTATGTTGTTTACCTGCATTGATGACCGTAACGGTCGTTTTTACCGGTCCTAAAAGATCAGAAACGCGCGCAAACGAATGATTTTGAATGTTTTGTATATCTTCCAAAGCCAAATAAATCGCATTCACTCCCTCATTTCTAGCCGCATGTCCGGCGATTCCCTTAACCTGTGCATCCACCACCAGTAAACCTTTTTCTGCAATGGCCATTGCGCAATCCGTCGGTTCGCCCACGATCGCAAAATCGATTTGAGGTAAATCGCCTGAATGTAAAAGAGCTTCTATGCCACCCGTTCCCGATATTTCTTCCTCCGCGGTAGCCGCTAACAAAAGGTTGAAGCCTAGGTTTTCGAAAGCGTAAAAAGAGACGAAGGTCGCGATCAAGCAAACTAAACTAGCCCCAGCATCATTGGATCCTAAGCCGATTAATTTCCCCTCCTGCTCGGTGGCTGCTAATGGATCAAAAGTCCAAGATGCATTTGCCTTCACGGTATCGTGGTGAGAATTCAATAGAATGGTAGGCTTAGACGCATCGAAATGTAAATTCGTAGCCCACACATTATTTCCTAAGCGCTTAGAAGGAATACCCTGCGCCGCGAAAAAGTCTGCCAAAATCTGCGCAGTTCCTTGCTCCTCCTTACTCAAAGAAGGGCAGGCTATTAGCTGGGCTAATAGATTTTTGGCGGCTAGAAATTGACTTTCTTGGTACATATTAGGCACTAATTTTTGTTCCAATGTCGGTTTTTTGTAAGTTTTCAGCGTGGCACAAACGCACCACCGAAACCCCTGCTGAGATCGCCTTCAAGGCATTCTCTAATTTAGGAATCATCCCCGCAGAGACAATACCCTTCTCTTTTAATTCTTGGAAAGAAGCTGGGTTGATAGACGAAATAACAGATTCATCATCTGCAGGATCTAATAAAACCCCCTTCTTCTCGAAGCAATAGGTTAAAGTCACCTGATAGCTCGTACTAAGCGCTATAGCCAAAGCCTGCGCCATCGTATCCGCATTCGTATTTAATAATTGTCCTGATGCATCAGCCGTAATAGGAGCGAAGACGGGTGAAAACCCAGCCGCGATTAAATCGGATAGCGCCGCCGCATTAACGGAAACGATATCTCCTACAAAACCATAATCAATCGGTTCCGCCGCTCTTTTTTTCGAAAGCACCATCCCACCATCGGGTCCCGTTAATCCCAACGCATTGCAAGATAATCCTTGTAAGTCTGCCACGATCGATTTATTAATCCACCCTGCATATACCATTGTCACGATGCGAAGGCTTTCCTCGTCTGTTATGCGTCTTCCTTCAATCATTTTACTCTCAATGCCCATTGAGGTCGCCATCTGCGTGGCAATCTTTCCACCTCCGTGTACGAGTAATTTAGGTCCTTCTAATAAAGCAAAGTCCTGCAAAAAGCTAGCTAGGGCAGAAGGATTGTCGATGACATTTCCGCCTATTTTAACTACTTGAAGGGTGGGCATTTTAGACATTAGAATAAATAAGGACTTTCTGTTCTCATTAAGGTTAGAATCATCTCTTTTAAAACGGCCTGTGCCGCCCAAACCCGGTTGCCCGCTTGTGGAATCACAATCGAATTAGGGGAATCAATTACTTCATCAGCTACGACTAAGTTCCGTCTTACGGGAAGGCAGTGCATGAATTTGGCATTATTCGTTAAACTCATTTTAGCCGCATCCACCATCCAAGCAGGATCAGAGGAAAGTATTTTTCCGTAGTCTTGGTAGGATGACCAGTTTTTAGCATAAATAAAATCAGCTCCTTCGTAAGCTTCTTTCGGGTCATAGCAAATCTTCGCGTTTCCAGCGAATTCTGGCGCTAATTCATATCCTTTCGGGTGCGCAATGGTGAAATCCACATCGGCGTGATTCATCCATTCAGAGAAGGAATTAGGCACGCATTGAGGTAGGGCTTTTACATGGGGAGCCCAGGTTAAAACCACCTTCGGGCGCTCCACCGTTTTATATTCGTTAATCGTTATTAAGTCCGTTAAGGATTGCAATGGATGGCGCGTGGATGATTCCAAACTGATTAATGGCCGTCCTGTATATTTCAAAAATTGATTTAAAACCTGCTCGCTATAATCAAGCTCCCGGTCTACTAGACCAGGAAAGCTTCTTACACCTACAATGTCACAATAGGAGCCTACAACGGCTGCAGCTTCCGATATATGTTCTGCTTTGTCGCCATTCATGATGACACCTTCATTCATTTCTAGTTGCCATGAATCCGTCCCCACATTCATGATCATTACCTCCATTCCGAGGTTTTGAGCAGCTTTTTGGGTAGATAAACGCGTTCTAAGGCTCGAATTGAAGAATAATAGACCGAGTGTTCGGTTTTTTCCAATATGCTTGTCAGCAAATGGAGTCTTCTTCATCAACAAAGCCTCATTGACTAAGTTTTGAATATTATAAGCGTCTTTAACGGAAGTAAAATTATGCATGCTTTTAGCTGTCTAACATTGGCAATTCAGTAAAATTACTGAAAAAGATTAGTAACGAAGGCGTTCCCAGGTGAAAACTTGCAGGGGGATTTCGAGCGGGAGATTTTTCTCCCCGGTTTTTTGGAACCTATTTTTCTCTAAAACCCGTTGCGACCCCTCATTATCTACCGGCGTTTCGGCACGCAGCAACTGTAGGTCGGAATCTAAGAATGCCCAGTCTGTTAAAGCCTTCACCGCCTCAGTCGCGATTCCGAGTCCTCGAAATTTCTCATCTATCACATAACCAATTTCTGTTGTTCCTTCGTTATCAGGCAAACCCGCAAGCCCAATTCCCCCCACAGAGCAGGACGACGTGTTTAGAATTATTTCCCAATTTGTGTACCAGTAATAATCCAACGGAAATTTTGCTGTCTGAGGAATCCAATAATCGCTTAAAGCTTGATGTGTTTCTTGTTCGTAAAACAATTCTAATTTCCAGGGGTTAGGTTGAAGATCTAGCATTTTTTCTAGATCTTTGCGCCCTGATTGCAGCCAAACTAGCAAGAGCTCGTGGTTCAATGGGATTAAAGTAAGACGCGGCGTTTGAAGTTTGATCATGATATTGGACTACAAATTACCCATTTTGGTCGCAAAAAAGAAGGCCTTTAAATAGAATGTACAAATTTTGCATTCGTTAAATAAGAGTTTAAAAAACAAATAATGAAAAAAGTAATCACACTATTTGCACTGATGAGTTTGTCTTTGTCAGCTATCTCCCAAATTCCTGGTGGATTTGGTAGTTTCGGTGCAGCGCCTAAGAAAGAAACAGTGATCCCCGGTACTGCGCAATCAGGGACTAAGGGAAGTGCAAAAATCATCGGATTCCTTTTAGATTCGACAGATTCCAAGCCAGTTGAATTCGCAACTTTGGCATTAATCAACACAAAAACAAATAAACCCGTCGATGGTACCGTGGCTGACGGCGTAGGTAAATTTACGCTAAATAAGGTGGCGGTAGGATCTTACAAGATCGTCGTTTCCTTCATCGGATACGAAACTAAAACCTTATTTGTTGAGGTGTCAGAAAAAAATGATGACCGAGATTTAGGGGTTATCAAATTGCAGACAAGTTCTAAAATGCTTTCTGAGGTAACGGTGGAAGGTCAGCGCGCACTAATCGAAGAGCGTGTCGATCGTACGGTTTACAACGCGGAGAAAGACGCCTCTAACAAAGGTGGAGATGCGACGGATGTCTTGAAAAAAGTGCCTATGCTTTCTGTAGACTTAGATGGAAATCCATCACTTCGTGGTTCCACGAACGTAAAAGTGTTGATTAATAATAAGCCGTCTACGATTATGGCGTCAAGTATCACAGATGCCTTGAAGCAGATTCCAGCGGATATGATTAAATCGGTGGAAGTAATTACATCTCCATCAGCAAAATATGATGCGGAAGGTTCAGCGGGTATTATTAATATTGTGACGAAGAAAAATACCTTGCAAGGATTAACTCTATCTTTTGATTCTTCAGTAGGAGCACGTGGTTCGAACTTAGCCTTAAATGGTAACTTTAGAAATAAGACTTGGGGGGTCTCCTTGGGTGGTTTTGGTCGTTCTGAATATAATGTGAATGGTAAATTCGAGAGTACGCAGATCACGACTAATAATGGTTTACAAACGACGAACTTTCAAACAGCAGAGACACGTCGTCAAGGCTTGTTCGGTAATTACCAATTAGGTTTTGACTGGGATATCAATAAATATAATTCAATTACGTCTAACGTGCGTTTTGGTGTACGTAACGGAAATAACTGGCAAGATGGTTTGAAACAAATCCGAAATGGTTCGGTTTCTTCGCTTCGTAATACAAATTCCTTGGATGAATCTGCTAACGTGGATTTGAATGTCGATTACACGCATACTTTCGAAAAACCACAACGCGAGTTCTCTATTTTATCGATGTACAGCCGTAATAACCGCGCGAATGATTTCTTTAACTTGATCATGAATCCTAGTTCGACAATGAGCGAGATTATGAGCTCGATTAAAAATGAGAATACGTCTTATAATGAGGAGGCTACCTTCCAAATGGATTACCAAACTCCGATCGCCAAGAATCAATTATTTGAATTCGGTGGTAAAGGGATTTTGCGTAATGTGACCTCAGATTATAAATCGTTTACAGCAGGTTCAAATGGAATTTATTCTGCTGCGAATACAGCAACCTTACCTACCAACGTATTTGATTATAATCAAAACATTTGGGGAACCTATGGTTCATATACTTTGACTACAAAAAATAAGTGGAGCATCAAGGCTGGTGCGCGTTATGAGCATACAGACATCACGGCTAGTTTCTTGAAGAAAGAAGGTCAAAATACCGTGATTCCTCCGTATGGTGTTCTAGTTCCAAGCTTTAACATGTCGAAGACGTTTAAATCAGGAACTTGGAGATTTAGTTATAACCGTCGTATTCAACGTCCTGGTATTGAAAACTTGAATCCGAACGTAAATGCTACGAATCCATTGAACATCTCGGTGGGTAACCCGAATCTTGCACCTGAATATACAAACAATTACGAGATCTCATATAGCAAGTTTGTGAAGCAGACCTATATCTCGACCGCCTTATTCGTTCGTAATACAACAGGTTCTATTAACCGAATTCGCGAAGTTAAAGGGGATACCGTTAAAACGACTTCTCGTAATATCGGTAATGAAGATGCGTATGGTATGAACATTAACGTCAATATCAATTTATCTAATAAGTTGATGATTGGTGGGGGTGGAGACCTGTCCTACATGGTTTTAGCAAACAACGTAGCGGATCCTTTGTTGAATGCAAAAAATGAAGGTTTGCAATCGAACTTCCGTATTTTCGGTAACTACAACATCGGCAATGGCTGGGGAGCGCAAGTTTTCTCGTTCTACCGTGTGAATCAAATTCAATTGCAAGGTTCTCAAGGAGGTTTTGGAATGTATAGCTTAAGCTTCAAGAAAGATTTCAAAAACAAGAAGGGTAGCATCGGATTTGGTGCAGAGAACTTCTTGACGCCTCAAGGATTCGTGATGCGTAATGAAACCAAAACGGCATCGATTTATCAGTTGAGCGAGAATACGATGCGTAACATGAACTTTAAGATCAACTTATCATACCGTATCGGTAAAATGAGCTTTGGTCCTACGAAGAAAAAGAAATCAGTGAATAACGACGATACAAAAGGCGAAGGCGATGCGGCTCCAGCTGCTCCACAACAACCAATGGGTATGCCTGGCATGCGTATGGGCGGCGGCGGAGGTGGCGGTGGCTACGGTGGAGGCGGTGGTGGACCTCGTTAATCTGTCTAAGGGAAAAAAGGGAATCAGCCATGGTTCCCTTTTTTTATGACCTATTTATTGCGCTCTATAGTATAGCTGAGTAGATCGCCCAGCGAGTTGCGGTATTCTGAGGCAGGGAACGTCGCTAAGACAGCTCTGGCTTCTTGGGCGACTTCATTCATCTTTTGGTGGGCATAGGCTAAGCCTCCTGTTGATTTCACGAAGTTGATAACTTCGCGCACTTTATTCGAATCGTCCGATTCTTTTTTGATCAAATGAATGATATGCTTTCTAGTCGATGAATCAGTATTCTGAAGGGCATAGATAAGCGGCAGCGTCATCTTTTTTTCTTTGATGTCGATTCCCAAAGGTTTTCCAATCTCCGCATCTCCGTAATCAAACAGGTCATCTTTGATTTGAAAGGCAATACCCACTTTTTCTCCAAATAGGCGAGCTTTCTCTACCATTTCGGGCTCTGCACCCACGGACTGAAATCCGACGGCACAGCAGGCAGAAATTAAGGTGGCCGTCTTTTTAGTAATGATATCGAAATAGACCTCTTCTGTAATGTCTAACTTTCTTGCTTTTTCAATCTGTAATAATTCCCCTTCTGACATTTCGCGCACCGCCGTCGATACCGATTTTAATAGATCGAAATCTTCGTGTTCCACGGAAAGTAAGAGGCCTTTAGACAGCAAATAATCCCCTACTAAAACAGCAATTTTATTCTTCCAAATGGCATTGATAGAAAAGAAGCCTCTTCTGTAATTGGAATCATCGACGACATCGTCATGTACGAGGGTGGCAGTATGCAATAATTCAATCAATGCGGCGCCTCTGAATGTTTTTTCTGTGATTTCTCCCATGCATCCAGCCGTCAAAAAGACGAACATGGGTCGCATTTGTTTTCCCTTCCTTTGGACAATATAATTCATGATGGTGTCGAGCAGCATCACTTTTGTCTTCATGAAAGTCTTGAACTTCCCTTCGAATGCCTTCATCGAATCATCGATGGGGGCTTGAATAGAAGAGATGGAGTAGGACATGAGGGGTTGTTTGAATCAGTAAATTGCGTAAATTTAATCAGATTTGTGGAGAAAAAGGTATTATGAGCAAGATTTTAGTCTTAGCAGGAGGTTCAGTTAAAGGGGCATTTCAAGCAGGGGTCATCAAGGCTCTTTTTGAAAAAGGTTATCAACCAGATGCCATCTATGGTGTCTCTGCCGGAAGTTTAAATGCGGCCTATTTAGTGAATCAATTCGGTCAACAAGTACATGCCGGAATACCTATTTCTTATCCTCAAGCGGCACAAGATTTATGGGACTTTTGGGAACTTCGCATTACGCGCCCGGATTGTTTATCGAAACCATTTAACATTTTTCAATTAGGCTGGACGGCCTTGACGAAAAGCTTTAAAGGACTGGTGGACACGAGTCCATTGCGCGACCTCTTATCGGATGTGTTGCAAGAGCGAAATCTAAACTCGAGTCCGGTTGCTTTGAAAGTAGGAGCCGTGAACATCATGGAAGGCACCATGCATTATGTGGACCCCAGTTTTGAAAATTTTCTAGATTACTTACTGGCCTCTTCAGCAGTCCCTATTTTAATGCCTGTGGTGAAGATCGAAGGCTTAAAGCAGAAATCCTATTTAGACGGAGGTTTACGGGATGTGGCGCCCCTTCAAAAGGCGATTAACGATGGTGCGACCGAAGTCGTGGTGATTGCCTGTCATACCGAGATGATAGAGGGCGGGGATTTCGATTCAGGTGATCTTTTAGCCCTCGTGGATAGAGTGATGGATATTGCTGTTAATGAGATCTTGAATGCGGATTTATTAGTTTCTCGTTCTGAAGTTAAGCTAGAGATTATCCGACCCGTACAACCCTTGAGTATCGACATGCAGCATTTTACGAAGATGGATATTCGCCGCATGTTAGAAACGGGTTATGCACAGGGAATGAGTACATAAAAAAAGCCTCGAATTCGAGGCTTTCCATTTACACTGACATGATGTCTTTTTCTTTTTCGTTGAAAACCTGATCGATTCTCGTGATGTAGGCATCCGTTTTCTTTTGGATCTTATCTTCCGCCTCCTTAATGGCATCCTCAGAAACGCCATCCCCTTTTAATTTTTTGATGCTATTGTTTCCGTCTTGACGTGCATTTCGGATATTGATTTTAGCCACCTCGATTTCTTGTTTCACACGCTTCACTAGGTCGCGGCGACGCTCTTCAGTTAGTGGAGGGATGGATAGGCGAATTAATTCCCCATCATTCATAGGATTTAATCCAAGGCTGGAATTACGGATAGACTTTTCGATTTCGGCGAAAATGCCTTTTTCAAAAGGTTTGATCGCAATCGTTCGCGCATCTGGGGTAGTGATAGAAGCCGCACCAGAGATAGGCGTTTGCATGCCATAATAATCAATGGTTAAGCCATCTAACATAGATGTATGTGCTTTTCCTGCCCTGATTTTAGATAATTCAATGTTTAAGTGCTTGATCGCGCCGTCCATGGTCTCGACAGCTGCTTCAATATAGAATTCAATTTCTTCCATTTTTCAATTAGCTAATTAATGTTCCTACGTCCTCACCCGAAACTAAGGCCGCTAAATTCCCCTCTTTATTCATGTCAAACACAATGATGGGAACGTTATTTTCCTGACATAAGGTAAATGCCGTGGTATCCATAATTTTTAATCCTTTCGAAATAGCTTCCGTGAAGCTCAAATTTGTATAGCGTGTCGCCGTCGGATCTTTTTCTGGGTCAGCCGTATAGACACCATCTACACGTGTGCCTTTTAAAACGACATCCGCTTCGATTTCAATCGCACGAAGGGAAGCCGTTGAATCCGTAGTGAAATAAGGATTACCTGTTCCAGCGCCAAAAATCACGATACGTCCTTTTTCTAAGTGGCGCATCGCACGACGGCGAATGAAGGGTTCGCAAACCGCTTCTACCTTGATGGCCGTCATCATACGCGTATATAATCCTTGTTTTTCTAAAGAAGCCTGAACTGCCATCCCGTTGATTACGGTCGCTAACATACCCATATAATCGCCTTGCACGCGGTCGATGCCTGCTTTCGCTGCACTCGCTCCGCGAAAGATATTTCCTCCACCAATAACGATCGCTACCTCCACACCTAAATCATGCACCTTTTTAATTTCAGCCGCATATTGACCTAAAATGGTTGGGTCAATTACTTCTCCGTCTGTCGAAAGAGATTCACCTGATAATTTCAATAAAATGCGTTTGTATTTAGGTTCTTTCATGAGGTGATTATTTATGTCGATTTTGTGCGTTGCAAATTTAGAAAAAATCTAGGTCTTGACAAGGCTTTCGTCCTTCGCTTTTGGTAATTTATACCAAGGTAAATAGGGATGGGCATGGTGCTCATAATGATAGCCAAAAAAGTAGCAAGAAATAAAGGCCCATAGATGGTTTTTCCCCTGACTTCTAGACTGCTGTTTGTTATCCTTTGCGTGTTCTCCGCGATGCGGCAAATACGTTCCGAAAATAAATAATTGCAGCGTGCTTAAAATGGCGGGTAATTCCCAAAACAAAATCAAATTCCACATCGGAAACCAAAACTTCAAAATATTGTAGGTAATCGCCATCGCGAGTACTTGTTTCCAAGTGACATAGGCCCAAATAAATTTGAACCACCAGAATAGAAAAGGACCTTGGTATACGTCAGGGTCATCTTCTGTATTCACATGGGCATGGTGCTGGTGGTGTTTTGAGCGTAAGGTGCTATAATCATTAAAGGCAAAAAGTAAGGTACAAAAACGCCCAATCGCATGATTTAACCGTGGATTTTCTGCAAAAACCACCCCGTGAATTGCATCATGCGAGGTGATGAATAATCCCGTATATAAATGCATTTGAACCAGAATAGCGACATAAATCCAGGGGTCAGACCAGCTAAAATCCGCCTGAATCCAATAGGCTAAATTAGCACTCCACAAGGAGATCAATAAAACCGCCCAAAAAATTCCTTGAAATTTACTTAATTTGCTCATGGATATGGCCTGATGTGAAGGCACCTATAAGACTCCAAAACTATGAAAATTGTTCCAGCATTTTTGCTTTTTATTTTGACTTTTAACTTTTCATCGAAAGCGCAGTCCGTTTCTGGTCAGTCGACTTATTGCAACCCGATGAATCTGGATTACGGTTTTACCCCTATTCCTAATTTCTCAGAACAAGGTCGCCATCGAGCCACTGCTGATCCAGTTATTTCTTATTTTAAAGATAAATATTACTTGTTTTCGACCAATCAATGGGGTTATTGGTGGAGCACAGACATGCTGAAATGGAACTTCGTATCGCGTCGATTCTTGCAGCCTTATCATAAAGTGTACGATGAATTGTGTGCACCTGCGACTTTGACGCTGGGTGATAGTTTGCTGGTGATAGGTTCGACCTATGCGAAGGATTTTACGCTTTGGTATGCCTCAAAACCGGAAACTGATACGTGGAAAGAAGCCGTTCACGCCTTCACCGCTGGGGCTTGGGACCCCGCTTTCTTTTTAGATGACGATAATCGGCTGTATTTATACCATGGTTCTAGCAATTTTTACCCGATGTACGGGCAAGAATTAGATCGCAAGACTTTGCAGCCGATAGGGGAACGAAAGGACTTGATTAAATTGAATGATGAGTTGCATGGCTGGGAGCGTTTTGGTGAATACCAAGACAATACTTTCTTGAAACCTTTCATGGAAGGGGCTTGGATGAATAAGTACAAGGGAAAATATTATTTGCAATATGGAGCGCCTGGAACGGAATTCTCTGCCTATGGGGATGGAGTGTATACCTCAGACCATCCGATGGGACCGTTTACGTATCAAGCGCACAATCCGTTCTCTTTCAAGCCGGGTGGATTTACCAGGGGTGCGGGTCATGGGGCGACTTTTGAAGGGCAATATGGTAATTGGTGGCACGTTTCCACAATCACGATTGCGGTAAAGAATAGCTTCGAGCGTCGGTTGGGACTTTGGCCTACCTATTTTGATAAGGACGGTATTTTGTACACGAATACGGCTTATGGAGATTATCCGCATCGAATGCCGACGAAGAAAGTGGATGAACCATCGGAATTATTCACGGGTTGGATGCTGTTAAATTTTAATAAACCGGTGCGTGTTTCATCGAGTTTGCCGGGTTATTCTGCGAATTTTGCGGTGGATGAGCAAATGAAAACCTATTGGTCTGCGGCCTCTTCGAAAAAGGGCGAGTGGATTGAGACGGATTTAGGAGAGGTTTCCACGTTGAAGGCCCTACAACTAAATTATGCAGATCAAGATGTCGATTCGAGTTTCTTAGGCAAAATGAATGGAATTTACCACCAGTACCAGGTCTTAGGAAGCAAGGAGGGTCAGAAATGGGAGTTGATTATAGATAAGTCCCAAAACAAAACTGACGTTCCGCACGATTATATCGAATTAAAAAAGCCAGTAGAAGTACGTTATCTGAAGTTAGTAAATCACCACATGGCGGCGGGCAAATTTGCGATTTCAGGCATTCGCGCCTTTGGGTTTGGGCATGGAGAAAAGCCCGGAGTTATCAAAGATTTGATTGTTTTACGCGGAGAACATGATTCTAGAAGTGCTTGGCTGAAATGGGGGCATAATCCGAAAGCGACGGGTTATGTGATTTACTCCGGTATTGCTCCAGATAAATTGTATACGTCGGTCCAAGTTTTTGGGACAAATGAATATTATTTCAAATCGATGGATCGTGGCAAAACCTATTATTTCCAAATTGAAGCCTTCAACGAAAATGGTATCGGGACGCGCGGACCCATTATTGAATCAAAATCAAGCCTTTGATCGGTTGATTTCATAAACCCCAATCAACAGAACGATCATCGCAATGATTTGCGATAAATAGACCTGTTCGCCATCGAAAACACCCCAGCCTACAGCCACAATGGGGATGATATAGGTAACAGAACTGGCCACAATCGCATTCGTCCATTTAATCAATTGATTGAATAATACCATCGCGATGGCTGAACCGAAAACGCCTAAAGAACAAGCCGCTAAACCCCCATTGAATAAATATAACAATAATTTCTTTTATAAATCACAATTACTACAAACTGCTAGTGTTGCACTGACAGCCGCAGTTTGCTAGGGGACAGACAGTCTGGGACTTAAACCACTCGCGGATGTGGCCAGCATGACCCCCGTGACGACAAACCTAACACCAAAGCATCCAATGATCGATCGGATGGTTCAGTTCCTCCTGCTGGTAAATGGCGTCTGCAGTGTTTTTTCTCAATTCACTATTCGGGTTGAGAAGTGTAAGAGATTTTAGACATACAGCACAGGAGGGTAACTTAGCCTAGCAAGGTGTATTTAAAACTCCAGTAGCTGCCGAGCACTTGTCTAAATACTTTCCACCGGGATTTTTAGAAAAAGATGCAGGCTTTTCGTTGCTTTCATTCACTCTCTGTTTCACACTGAAAGGCTTGTAGCACTAAGCGCATTTTGTTAGCGTAGCAAAAGGTCTAGTTTAAAATGGGTCGCTCAATAGAGCAGTGTCCGATTGATTACTTTTGGTGTCTACTTTTTAAGCCGTGTCGATCTTCTGTAATGAAGATTGCTAGTTATTGGTAAAGGGATCCTGTCCTGTTGGATTCGCAAATTATGGTAGAAGCCCTCTGTTATGTGTACAATCAAAATGTGCTCTTGCATGGTATAGCTGCAACTTATTGAGATAGTCTCTATATGCTTAGATGAAGCGTTTGTATGGAGACAACATAGGATCGTTAGCTTTCTAGTCATTTAGATAGGCTTAAAATGCTATCTTTCGAGAGAGTTATGCAGCACTAGCTGCATAAGCTGCTACATATGCAGCAGTTTGGACGTCGTCTGTGTAGTCGATAAAATTCTACAGTAAGTGCTATATGTGTTTAGAATAATTGGGTAGAAGACCTATCAAAGGCAGAACGTCTAGATTTCCCTTGTGAATTGAAAACTCTATTTTGATGCTTAAAACATACTAAAACTGTTGCAAGTCTAGAAATCTGCAGGCTAGCGCTAAAAAGTCAAAAATGTTTATTTAGTGCAAGTTTTTAGCGCACTCCTCAAATACCTTTCTGAGATCAGGCTCAACCAAGAGTTAATAGAAAAGACGCAAGTAGGGGTGTTTCACAACTTGTATGAAAATGCCTATCGTTTAGGTGTCGAGTTAACTCTGATTCGAAGTAGCTTTGCTGAGTAATGTTAGGTGATTGATGAAGTGAATCATATTGGTGGCATCTTCGCCGTAGTTTTTCTTTGTTTCACTCTTCGATCCAAGTTCAAGAGCTAGTTCAAAATCCAAATGAAGAGCAGCCATAACGACCGCCCTCATCTACGAGCCTGGAATTTCTGACTCCAATTCAATTATTTTGTCACATGTCTCCTTAAGCTTATTTCTCTGTTCACTGCGTTTCGACTGCACTAAAAAGTCTTGCCAGCCGCAGAATTTAATTATGTTTGAGCGCCATCCAGACTTAAAGAGAAAAAGCTTGCCTGACAGCAAAGGCATTTTTTCTTTTATAGAGTCGTCGTGTGTCGGCAATCTAATTCCAGACAAATAGTTTTTGTTCTCGGGTTCTCTGAGCTTTAGAAGCCAATCCCAAACAACAGAAATGCTTGCGTTATGCAGCGCCATGTCACCCGTTCTTGAATACTTTTTGTTTAAAAACTATAAACGGTGAGAAAGAGCCAAATTAAACTCTAATGTGTTAACTTTGTATCCAGCGTTTAGTCTGTTAACCATCAAGAACGAAATATCCTACAAACCATTCTTCTTTTTGCTCTGAAGCTCACTAACGTAACTTTTTGCGACTTGAAAAGCGTTGGTATCGTCGTGGTACTGAGATTTGTATAGTTTATCAGAAACAAACTTGCATTAGTTGATAGAAACAGTTTTAAGAGTTCTAAAATCTTTGCTGCTAAAACAAATCTACCCTCGGCAAGAAAAATCGAACACGTGTTGCTATTAGTCACCAAAAAAGTGCTCTTCAATTGAGCCTTGCTTGTTGGTGAGCACATAAAATTTATTGTGGTTCTGTTGCACGTTCACGTCCGACTGCCTTTGTCTCCAAACTAAAGCTCTAATGTCCCCAGATTCAGACTTTATTTATGTGAATGGTTTTAACTCCTACGTGTTTTCTTCTTTCGCCGTCTAAAGTGTGTTCCAGAACCTAACATAGGGAGAGTTGTAGTTGTAGCCTGCAATCAAATCTGACCTGTATTGGGACCACTCAAACCCATCAATGTTCCTGAAGTAAGTTTGGTCCTTAAGAATGAAAAGTGGTTTCTTTCGGTTGCGTAGGTCGAAGATCTTGATGTTTTCTGAAGACTGGGCCGCAAATCTGTTGTTGTCGAATGGGTCAAACTTAATACTGCATACATTTTTACAGTGAGCCTCCTCTATAAACCTTTTGATGTTCCAAGCTTACCTAATGTCACATATGGAAAGGTTGTCTTCTGTAGCTACAATGATGTCGTTGAGAGAGTTAGGAAGCCAAGTTAGTGCATTTACATCATCGCCTACATCTTTGAACTCATGTTTTGGTTCTAACAAATAGCCAGCGCTTTATGTAAACTCCAGCTGACCAACTATGTTTTTCCTACAAGTCTGGTTTGTTTCCAGTTAAAAATCGTTTGCTATTTCTTTATTCTTTTACTCAAGATCCCAAACTAAAAGACAACTCTAGCCCTTTTCTCCACCATGCTGATATCCTGCAGCAACAAGATTCTTGACCAATTTGTTTTGCGCTACTGCATAACAGTTTCTTTGCGTCCGCGAGATGTCCTTACAGAAAAGCTTTCTTTCAATCTGGTACGGATGGTACAGTCGGGTTTGTCCTTTATATTTTTAACCAAAACTTATTAGCAAAATCTCGCCCATACTTGTGCCTGCCATGATTTGTGGAGAAGTGCATGCTTCTGCATTTTTAAGTTCTAGCCAATCAAAGCAATTAATTTCGGGTATCTAGAACAGTTTTACATTTGTAGTAGGGCACTTACATCAACCAACACGTTGCGAGTTAGCCTTGACCCGTCAAAATCAAAAAGCTGTAAATTCTAAGGACTCAGCACACCAAGCTGCATTTGCTGCTCAGACTCACAGTAGAATTTCATTTGATGATTCGAGTTATGTGATTCCTGCGCCATTTTAATTTAGTATTAGGTTTATAATTAGGTATTCAATCAAATAACACGCTCACTACGGTGGAACTCCGATCACAAACTAAAAGTCAAAGAACTAGGCTTTAAAAACTAGCTCTGGCATATGAACTCGAGCTCCGATAAGTCTTTCTCCTGGCCTAAGTTCCAACACGAACTTTTTTCCATTTTCAACTCCAGAAGTTTTGCCTGCTGTCAGAAGGATGACTCCAGCTTCGTCATATAAAGTTACGCCACCAAGCTGTGTTGTGGGGGAGTAGTAGTAAATAACTGCTTTTCTAACCACTGACCCTGGAGGGATCAGCGCGTCTTACTTTTAGTAAAGTGGGTGCCAAGGAATTGCAGTTCTGTTTCCGTTGATCATTATCAAATTGAGACCGATTGCTCTCTAAGGTGTGTGTTCGAATCCAATAATGTGATTGTCGTAAGATAGTCTATCCTCATCGATGTACATGTAGTTCGCTTAGTACTGCACCATGTTTTAGGCCGTCCCAGGCTCTTAGAACTCAGAATAGCTGGTCATTGGGATAGGCCCGCCGCTGCCTGCTACAATTATTACTCCAGGCTGTACTGGCACTGTGTGGGGCTAGTGATATGGTTGGTATGTATGTGGCTGAGGAGCAGATCCTTTGGCACCCATATAATAATCTAAATATCCAATACCACTTCAGCCGGGGTTTTGGGGTTTTGGGG